>JAKUOU010000170.1 GCA_022451065.1 Pedosphaera sp.
TCAGCCTTAAGGGGGCGCTTGGGCTTTCCTGGGTCGGTGAAGATCTTGCCCTGGAGGTCAGTGGTCTTGAGATCAGGCCGGCCGGCACACCGCCTGCAGAAGAGGCGAAGGGACGGCTGCTGGGCCGCCTGCAGACGGTCAATGGAGGCGATGGCATCGAGGGGAAGGTCTCCTGGGTGGGGACTGAATTACGGTCGAGCCTGCTGAGGGTGCTCGAGATGAGCGGCTTCGCAGAGAGCGAGGTCGGAACGGGAATCGTGCTTGGAGCCGGCAGCCTCAAGGATGCGAGGATTCCGGCTGGTATTCTCGGCGATGAGGAACTGAGCTATGAGCGTGGGAGAGCTGACTGGTCGGTTGACACCGATGGCCTGCATGTCGCGGTCCTGGAGCTTTCCGGTGGCAGTGGAGCGATTCGCGCTACCGGTACGATCGGTTTTGATTCGCGGGTTGACCTGGTGTGCGTGCAGGTTGGAGAGAAGGAAGCAGAGGCTCTGCGGGCGCTGCCGCTTGAGAGCAAGCCGGTTGACTGGATGGCGGTGGAGGGAAAAGCCTACCGCCTCAGCGGAAAACTTGATGAGCCCCTGGTGCTGGTTCTCCAGCCCGATGACAAGGTCCTCGAGCAGGCAGGGCGAAACGATGCGGCCGACAACTAGGTCCCCGCAAACAGGTAATTGAGCTTGGTTGCCCCGTCGCGCACTTAGGGCTATAATCCGCCGTTTCACCGAAAACCAAACAGAACATATGGGCCTATAGCTCAGTTGGGAGAGCGCTGCGTTCGCAATGCAGAGGTCAGGGGTTCAAATCCCCTTAGGTCCACCAGCTAAACGTTAAGAGGGGCGGGAGTTACGAATACTTCCGCTCCTCTTTGTTTCTGGCCCGTTCGAGCTGGTGCCTTCCTGGTGCCATTTTTCCACCCTGTTCATCTCTTCAGAGTTGATGATATAGTCGGGGTGTGGGAGGTGTGGTGTCTCAGAGGTGGAAGGCAAACGATGAATCGCAACACGTATCAGATTCCGCGCCGGACGTTCCTGAAGGGAGCGGGCGTGTCGCTGGCGGTGCCGTTCCTGGACATCATGTCGCCGGCGGTGAGCTATGCAAAAGCAAAGGCGGTAGCCGATCCGGTGCGATTGTGTGTGTTGTACAAGGGTTGCGGGGTGAACCCGCATTCGTGGGATATTGTCGGCGGCACGGAAACGAAGTTTGAGTTGTCCAAAATCCTGCGGCCGTTGGAGCCGGTGCAAAAGGACATTCTCGTCCTGGGCAATCTGGATAATCAGGGCTCATCCGATCACATGGATGCGCCGGGCACGTTCATGAGCGCCACGCGGCATCGGGACAAAAACCGCTACTCATTCGACCAGCGCATCGCCGACCAGATCGGCGGGCAAACACCGATCCAGTCCGTGCAGCTTACGGCGGACAAGGTCTGGAAGCAGCATCCGTGGCTGAATATTCTTTCGTACGACAAGACGCACCAGCCGATGCGCGGGCAGCATGACCCGCAGTCGGCGTTTGATTTGATTTTCAAAAATTCCGCG
The DNA here is from genome assembly GCA_022451065.1 of Pedosphaera sp. Lineage (GTDB taxonomy): Bacteria > Verrucomicrobiota > Verrucomicrobiia > Limisphaerales > UBA1096 > UBA1096. Next base: position 1,539 of record JAKUOU010000170.1, read on the forward strand.
CGGGCCAAGCGCCAAACGGAGCTATCGAGCGTGTTGGATGGCGTCAAGGACGCGTCGTCGTCGCTGTTGCGCAAGGCGAGCACGCAGGATCAGCAGGTGTTGCAGCAGTACTTCGATTCATTGCGCGACGTGGAAAAGAGCATCGAGCGGGCGCGGGCCAACGGGCAGGCGGCCGCGGCAGACCCGAAGCTGGCGCAGATTGATCCAACCCTCACGGTGGGCAATCTCGCCGAGCGCATCAAGGCGATGATGGACCTGATCGCGCTGGCGTTTTGGACCGACTCCACGCGCGTGGCCTCGTGCATGCTCGCCAACACGAACAGCCGCATCCATTACGATTTCATGGGCGTGAACGCGGAGTTTCATTACGTGTCGCATCACGTCCGCAACAAGAAGGTGCTGCCGAAATACGATGGCATCAACATGTGGCACACGGCGCAGTTGCGGTATTTGATCGAGAAACTCAAGACCTTGCCGGACGGCAGTGGTTCGGTGTTTGACAACTCGCTGATCCTGTGGGGCTCGGGCATCAAGCACGGGGACTACCACTCGCTCACGGATCTTCCAGTGGTTCTCGCCGGGGGCGGCGGGGGGCAGGTTGATCTGGGGCGGCATGTGCGTTATCCCGAGGCGCGTCCTTTTGGCAATTTATTGCTCACCCTGATGAAACTGATGGGCGCCCCGGCGAAGAGCATGGGGGATTCCACGGGTTTGCTTCCGGGCATTACCGGGAAGGCTAAATTCAAGCCCACCAACCTGGATGATGGCACCTGGCAGATCACAAAAAGTGATGGAAAGAACCTCACCGCAAAGGGATTGCTGCGTATCAGGATTGAAGGGGAACAGGAATACTACTTGTTGCGCTTTTCAGACAAAAGTGACCTAGAGATCCGGATTCAGTTCATGAACAATCACAAGCTACGCTTCGACCGCAACGTCGGAAAAGTGGTGGAGGTCACCGGCCAGTACAAGGTGATCGGAGGGAAGAAGACGATCGTTGTGCTCAAGTCGGCCAAGGCGCAATAGCCAGGTAATGAAAGCGCGTCGTTTCAGCTTTGCCTTCATTGCCACCTGTGCGGCAGGGATCATGGGTTCGCACCCAGGTCGGGCCGAGGATGCCGATTTCGCGGCGGCGACGGAGGTGATCGAAGACCGGTGCATGGGATGCCATGATAGCGACACCAAAAAAGGAGGGGTCGATTTAACCCCTCTGCTCGAGAAAACCAACGGGTCCTACGGGAAATACACCAAGCTATGGGTCCGGCTCGAAAACATGGTGGCCCGCGGCGAAATGCCCCCCGAGAACAAGAAGCCGCTGACACCAACCCAGAAGCAGGCGATCCAGGCATGGTTTCACCAGTCATTTGTGTTGCGCGAGGGCAAATCACACATCGGGGCCACGGCATTGCGGCGCCTGACGCGCTACGAATTTGAAAACACCCTTGAAGAGGTGTTGTCCATCCAGCTTAAGCAGCCGTATCGAGACACGATCACAGACCGCATCGAGGTTTCGGAAATCAAAACGATTGTACCCTCGGATATTCCCGGGGAATCTGGATTTAACAACGATGCGCATCGCCTTGGAAAACTCAAGCCGCCGCTGAAGGAACTGGCTGATGCGGCAAACCATGCATTGGCAGAATTCCGCAAGGATCCGGCTGCCATCAAGGCAGTTCTGGGACAGGCGGACATTCTGGAAAACCCCGGTGAGGTCGAAGTAAAACAGATCATTTCCGGGTTCATTTTACGCGCTTATCGCGGGCATGAGACGAGGATGGCGGAATATGAGACGGCCTACTACAGCCTGTATAAGGACGGCAGCGCGAGCCTGATGCATGTCCTTGAGATGATCCTGGTGTCGCCGGAATTTCTCTACCGTGTTGAGGAAAGCCGGAATCAGGACACGCCTTACCTCGTGACGGGTTTGGAGTTGGCCACGCGGTTGTCCTATTTCCTTTGGTCAAGACCCCCTGATGCTGAACTGCTGAAGCTGGGCCGGGACGGTACTCTGCACAAAGATGATGTCTTGAAATCGCAGATTGCCCGGATGCTCAATTCGCCCAAGCGGGTAGCCTTGTCCGAAAATTTTGCAGGCCAATGGCTCGGGTTCAACGACCTCCTTTCAAACAGCGAATTCATGCGGGACGAACGCTGGAACCGAGAGGCGTACGATGAGGTGTTGTTTTTCACCGACGAATTGATCCGGTCGAACCGCAGCGTGCTGGAGCTGGTGCAGAGCGACTGGCTCTACAAGCGGGCCACCGCGTTGCAGCCCAAGGGGCATGGTTACACAAAGGCCGATCCCGCCAAGTTGAATCGGCAGTATGCCGACATATTCGCCTCGCGCCAAAGTAAGAGCCGAAACCGGAAGCTGCGTTACGATCCGCCCATCCTCGTCGAGCGCCAGGGCGATCGCGAAGGCGGCATCATCACCAGTGCGGCCATCATGCGCGTGACGGCCTCGAAGACCCGTACCAGCCCGATCCGGCGCGGCGTGTGGGTGTTGAACACGCTGATTGGCAAGGCGATGGAAGCGCCCGAGGATGTGCCATCGATCGAGGAAGCCCGCGAGGCACTGAACATCAAGCGGGACCCGCCTGTTGCC
>JAKUOU010000171.1 GCA_022451065.1 Pedosphaera sp.
TCCATTGAAAGGAAGATTAGTTGTTTTCATGAAAACGACGACCGACAAATTGAAGCCATTCACCGGTGCGGTTCAAGTCTTTATCGGTATCGGGGTGGTTGGATGGAAGGGCCTCCTTATATCGATAGTTTGTGTATGACTCCATCCTTCATGATGACACGGAGGTTTTCACGGTCGAGCAGCACCTTCGGGTCGGACAAGGGATCGCCCTTTACCAGTAAAAGATCGGCAAGAAAGCCCTGTTTTACCTGGCCGAGGCGGCCGGGCATGTCCATAGCTTCCCCCCCATTTTTTGTCATTGTGAGGATAGACTCCATATTTGTCATACCGCAGTGCTTGATGAAATGGTCCAGGTCGCGAGCGTTTTGACCATGCGGAGTGATCATGAAACCGTAATCGCCTCCACCCAAAATTCTTACGCCTCGTTTCATCAATTCCTTGATGCCATTGACGGCGCTTTCGAGTTCCTCCCGAAATCCCATGTCCTTGACCTGTTCCTCGGTGAACCAGTCCGATCCCTCGTAGGCGGCAATTGCAGTGAAGCCGATGTTGGGACTTACAAAAAGCCAGTCCTTGTTTGCCTCCAGCATTTCGAGGGCTTCCTCGTCGGCGTAGTTGGCGTGGTACACCACCTTGATGCCGTGCCGGACGCACCGCTTGATCGACTCGGCACTGCGGGCATGAGCACTGAGCCGCTTGCCGTGGGCGTGGGCAACCTCGGCCGCCGCGGCGACCTCCTCCTCGCTCATGATGGTGGTCTCGGAGTCGGCGTGCGGCACGAAGGAGTCGCCTGAGATCACCAGCTTGATGATGTCCACGCCTTCGCGGATGAGTTCCCGTGTGAGCCGGCGGTATTCCTCCGGGCCATCGGCCATCAGGGCCATCGATTGAACCTCGGGCATGTGAAGGGTGCGCATGTCGCCAAGCCCGCTGGTGACCGTCAGCCAAGGGGTTGCGGCCAGGAGGCGTGGGCCGGGAATTTCGCCCTTCTCGATGGCGTTGCGGATCACGACATCGAGCCGCGGCTTGGCCGATGCGGCACTGATGCAACTGGTGATGCCGTGGTCGAGATAGAGCCGGGCGTTGTGCATGGTGAGGAGGGTATGCTCCTCGGGGGGGATTCGCCCCAGCGCAGCCAGGTCATCGGTGTTTTCGATGCTCAGGTGCGCGTGCGACTCGACTAGCCCTGGCATCAGGGTCATCCCGTCGCCCCCATCGATGATCTCTGCGCCGTCGCGTTGCAGCGATTCGCCTTCCCGGGCAACCGCGACGATCTCGTTGCCTTCCACCAGCACTTCCCCCTTGAAAGGTTCATCCCCGCTGCAATCGAGTACGGTTATGTTTGTGAATAGATGTTTGTTCATTGGATCAGTTATTTGGTGACGGTTTCAATTCATTCATCAAATCTTTGGCGGCGTTCCCCAAGTGCAGGGTGTCGACACCGGCCAGGATCAAATTGTAACCTCTTTGCAGGTAGGGCTGTACCGCATCGGCGCTGACTCCAAAATAGCCGATGGGCATACCTGTGGACTGGCATGCCTGAAAAATCCGTTCGATGGCATCGACGACAGCCGGGTCGTCGAGTTGTCCCATTTTGCCGAGGCTTGCTGAAAGGTCATATGGCCCTAGCATGATGCCATCGATCCCCTCGACGCGGACAATCGACTCGATATTTTCGACCGCTTCGATGTGCTCCGCCTGGACGAGGACGGCCACTTGTTCATTGGCTGTTTCCAGATATTCCGCAAAGCGCATCCCGTAGCCGTGCGCCCGGCCGAGGCCAACGCCGCGAGTGCCCTGCGGCGAGTAGCGTGCATAGCGCACCACGTCTTGGGCCTGATCCACGGTGTTGACTTGCGGGGCGATGATTCCTGCCGCACCTAGGTCGAGTACTTTTTTGATCGGCACCTCCGCTGCAGCAGGCAATCGCACAACGCAAGCAACCCGGTCGCCAACGGCTTGGAGGATGCCCTGAATGTCGCTGTATTCAAGGGAGCCGTGTTCGGCGTCCAGGAACAACCAGTCGAAACCGATGTCGGCCAAAATTTCTGCGGTGGCTGCCGTGGGGAGGGTGACCATGGTGCCAAGCAGTGTTTTGCCGCTTTTTAATCGTTGTCGGAAGTTGTTACTCATGACTAGTTATGTGCGTTTGACCAAGCGTTTGGTTGTTTAAGCCTTTTTCAGTTTGGGATTACCGGATTCGATCACCATGGAGGTGCGCTTGGTCACCTTACCACCCGGTTTGGTTACCTTGTCCACTACCATGAAATCACTCGTCCAAGTCTCGGGGGTGAGTGTGCAGCGGACATAGCCGCGTTGGCGATTATGAAATTTGATGCAGGGATTATCGGACAATAATTTGTCGTGATCCTTGATTTTATCCTGTCCATCGCCAGCGCTGGAAATCGATGTGCCGACAAACTCGGTAGCGACGACCGGTGTGTCAGGCTTGCGATCGTCCACCCGAAGTTCGTTGGCCCAGTTCATGTGAATGTCGCCAGTGAGGACCACCGGGTTGGCTACTTTGTGCTCGGTCATGAAGCGTAGCAGGTTCATCCGCTCATAGGTGTAGCCAGGCCACTGATCCATGGAGTAGGTCATAGGAACGTCGCCGTTAGGCATTCCAACCATGGCCATCATCACCTGTTGGGCAAGTACATTCCAAGTGCCACGGGATTGAATCAGTGATTGCTTTAGCCAGTTTCGCTGACGGGCACCAAGCATGGTTACCTTAGGACTCATTGCGGCGTTGTTAATTTGTGACCGCTGGTCGTTGTTCGGTTGATCGCTCCGATGCTGTCGACTGTCGAGAACCATGAATTCCGCCAGTTGACCAAAGGAGGTCTTGCGGTAGAGTTGCAGATTGGGTCCGGCCGGAACGGAGGTGCGTCTTAGCGGCATGTTCTCGTAAAAAGCCTGGTAGGCATTGGCTCGGCGAATCAGAAAATCAGCCGGGTCAATCCCCTTTAATTCGGAAATATCATTTGCGTAATTGTTATCGAACTCGTGGTCATCCCAGGTCACAAACCAGGGGCAGCGCGAGTGCATGTTTTGCAATAGTTGATCTGACTTGTATTGTGCGTAGCGTACGCGGTACTCAGCAAGTGAATCAATTTCCTTGCCGTGATGCAGACGTACCTGTCCCTGGTTGCCGGTCTTATATTCGTAGATATAGTCGCCAAGGTGAAATACGAGATCCAGTTGATCCTGTGCCATTCGCTCATAGGCTGTATAATATCCCTGTTCAAGGCTCTGGCAGGAGGCGAATGCAAATGTCAGTCGATCAGGCTTCGAGTCCGCTAGAGGCAAGGTTCGCGTTCGAGCGATTGCACTCTCTTCATTACCGGCAGTGAACCTGTACCAGTACCAGCGATCCGGCTTGAGTTTGTTGACTTCAACATGGACAGAGTGCCCCAGCTGTGGGGTTGCAATTTCAGTGCCTGTAGCAACGACCCTCTCCATCGCCTCGTCCTCGGCAACCTGCCACTTCACAGCAACCGGTTCAGTTGGCATGCCGCCGTCAGGATCCAATGGCTTGGGGGCGAGGCGGGTCCACAGTACCACGCTGTTGCTATCCGGATCGCCTGAGGCAATGCCAAGGGAAAATGGATAGCTGGAGAACCGGGGATTATGGCGTGCCAATGTTGAACACCCACTTAACGGAATGCTGGACAACGTAGCTGCGTAAGCCAGGAACAATCTCCGGCTGACGCCACCTTCATGTCTAATCGCGCCACGGATGGAGGATCTATTTATCGTTTTGCTCAAACCGGCTTTTATGTGCGCACACGGTCATCGCTTTGAGAGAAGTTTTCAAGCTGTCTTTGACTGGGACAGAGTTGACGGAGGGGCTTGGGGATGGAAGGCTCCGCCAAACGGTGAAGGCAAATTCATTTCTATCTCGTCTAGGCTTTGCTTGTGCACTGCTTGGATTGGCATTGCCCCTAGCCAAGGCGGCAAAGGTGGAGCGGCCCAACTTCATCATTATTTTCTGCGACGACCTGGGCTACGCGGACATCGGGCCGTTTGGTTCGGAGAAACATCGCACGCCGAATCTCGATCGTATGGCGGCGGATGGACGGCGATTCACCAGCTTTTACGTGACCAGTGGCGTCTGTTCACCGT
>JAKUOU010000172.1 GCA_022451065.1 Pedosphaera sp.
AAACACGTTCAGGAGACGACCCTCCGGGGCCGCCCCATTGACAGCTTGACCTATCCACGCGATAACCGCTGCAGTTTCGACGAACTGATCTCCGCTTTGCAGTGGGGTGCTAACGACCTGTCGCAACGTGGTCTGGGCTTTCGTGCCGGTCAGGTCGTCACCACCGGCAGCCCGCATGTCCCTGTGGAGGCAACGGCAGGCAGCGAGATCGTTATCCGATACGGCGATGCAGGCGAAATCAGCGCAATGTTTGAATGAAAGGAGTCCTATTATGTCCAACAATGCACAATCCACTCGCATTCACGCATCCCGCACAGCAACAGGCTGGAAAACAAAGTCCCGATCATCACCGGCGGAAGGTAGGGCCCGTGCGTTTGCCCGTGAAGCGGCGAAGGTCATCCTGATGGTGCGTCAGGAGGATAAGGGCCGGGCGGTCGAAACGGCGATCCGTAATGACGGCGGAGGAGCCACATTTATCAGCTGCGACGTCGCTGACAAAGCCGCTGTCGCTGCAGCGGTTAATCAAGCAGCCGCCGCCCATGCTACGATCAATGTTCTTTTCAACAATACCGGTGGAGGAGGCGCGCTTCATCACCAGTGAAATGACCAACGTCTATGGCGGTTGTGCCGTCAAGATCTAGGAAGTTCTCAAAAGAAGGAAAGAAAAATGAGCCTACCCACTTGGACCCGCGACGCCGGGACAATGAAACGAGATATCGACGAGCATGGATATTGTCTCGTCGAGGACGCACTGACATCGTCACAGCTTGCCGAAGCGCGCGAGCGCATCAGCGAGCAGGCCGAGGCCGAGCGCAAGGCTGGCGTCGCCTTCATGCGTGACGGCACGATCGGTACGGAACACGTACCTGGTAACAACCAGAATGTGAACTTTCTTGCGAACAAGGGCCAGATCTTTCGCGAGATGGCTTCGCGGCCGGACATTCTGGACATTGTGCGCCACGTGCTCGGCGAGGAAATCCGTATCCACAACCTCTTGGCGATCATCGTGCGCATTGGCGGCCAGGAGATGGGGCTGCACACGGACCAATGGTTCGTTCCATCGGCCAACCCCTATGACGAGCCGCCGATGCGGCCTGGGTCGATCACACGCGCGAGTCCTGGACAGCCCGATACACTGGGGCCGACGCTGATGCCGTGCATCGTGTGCAACGTCTTTTGGATGCTGGACGACTTCACCACCGAAAACGGTGCGACCTTCATCGTGCCCGGCAGCCACAAGAGCGGACGCCGTCCGAACAAGGACGATCGCGCGGACCAGATGCAGGTGATAGGCCCGGCCGGTAACTGCTTCATCTTCGACGGCCGGCTCTTTCATGGAACGGGCCCCCACCTCTCGCAGGATCCAACTGTCGAGCGTAAGGCCCTCACCTTCGCTTACATACCGCCCATGTTTAAGCCCCACGAGAACTATACGCTGGCGTTGCGTCCGGAGGTGTATGAGGAAGCCTCCCAAGAGCTTCTCGATCTGATGGGCTTCAAGGTCTGGTTCGGCAATGGCCACCTGGGCGACCACGCTGCGAAGCGCATCACGCGCGACACACCGATCATCGGGGAACTGAAGCCATGAGCGGGCTTCGTAATTCGGAGACATCCAATTCATCGCTTGGCTCGTCGGCTCTACAGCCGTTTCTCACCGGCCTGGCCCATGGATGGGCGGACAAGGAAAACTGGGTCATTGTGGAAATCTTCGCGCAAATGAGCGGAGTCAGAGTGCGTCCATAGCGATCACTTTATCAGGGAGCATCCTATGAAAGTTTTATACATCGGGGGCACCGGCCAGATATCTTTTGACTGTATTCACCAGACCGTGAAAGCCGGTCACGAAGTGACCGTTTTTAACCGTGGCAATCACAATGCCAGCCTTCCGGAATCGGTTGGTTTTATCACCGGTGATTTTACTGATGACCGACAATATGCCCAGATCCTGGAACATGACTTCGATGTGATCTGCCAATTCCGCGTGTTTACGCCTGCAGAGATGAAAAGAGATCTGGAAATGCTCCAGGGGAAAAACCTGCAATATATCTTCATTTCCACGGCCTCTGCTTATCACAGACCGGTCCAGCATTTTCCCATTACCGAAAAGACCCCCCTCCACAATCCTTTTTCACCGTATAGCAGTCAGAAAATTGATTGTGAAAAACTACTTCAAAGTCAACGTAGCCTGGGCTATACCATTGTCCGTCCCAGTCACACCAGTCGGACCATGTTTACCACGGCCATGGTGGAAGGTGACTTTGCCGCAAGCCGCATACTCCGGGACAAACCGGTCATCGTGCCAGGGGACGGCACCAGCCTGTGGACCATCACTGCCGCAGAGGAGTTTGCCGTGCCGTTTACTCGGCTCATCGGCAACCGGCAGGCCCTGGGAGATTACTTCCATTTGACCAGTGACAACTATTACAGTTGGAATGAGATCTATACTGCCCTCGGCAGGGCCCTGGGAAAAGAAACCCGCCTGGTCCATGTCCCGTCGGATACGCTCATCAGATACTGTCCTGACTGGCAGTGGGCGCTCCATGGAGACAAGACCCATACAGCCATATTTGATAACTCAAAAATAAAGAACGTGGTCGGTGATTTTGCCTGCAAAACCACACTGGATGAGTTTATGCTGCGCAGAGCCACCCTTTATCGGGACTCGGGCCGTGTTGATCAGGCAATCGACACCAAGCAGGAGGCTTTGTTTGACCGCATAATCAGGGAGCAGAATGCTCTGGGGGGCTAAAACGGCGTTCCCACGAGACGACTCAGTTTAACTTAGAGGAAGGCAAGGCATGAAAGCTTTGATAACGGGAGGAGTTGGATTTATCGGCGCTCAGTTGGCACGCGCCTTGTTAGACAGAGGTGTTTTGTCCGGGGTGACCGGCGAAGAAGAGGCCATCGATGAGTTGGTGCTTTTTGACTCGGTCGAGGGACCCGGGCTTTCTGAGGAAAAAGCAGGAGGCATCGTTGTCCGCCGTGTGGTTGGGGATGTCTCGGACCAGGAAACCGTTAGAGGTTTGCTCGACCGAGATGACCTGTCGGTCTTTCATCTGGCAGCAGTCCCCAGCACCCTGGCGGCAGAGATGGATTTTGATCTCGCCATGCGGGTAAACCTCGATGGCAGCCGCCATCTCTTCGAAGGGCTTCGGGCACGAGCGGGTCTGCAACGCCTGGTATTTTTGAGTTCGATTGCTGTGTTCGGGGGTACTCGTATGCCCCGCTATGTCGGCGATCTTGTGAAACAGACGCCTCAATCGACCTATGGCATCACCAAGGCGATCCTGGAGCTTCTGATCAACGACTACACCCGCAAGGGCTTTTTAGACGGACGGAGTGCCCGGTTGCCGAATGTCATCATCCGACCCGAAAAGATGAAACTTCAATCATCAGGTTTTATCAACGGTCTTTTTCGCGAGCCCTTGAATGGGGAGGATTTTGAGTTGCCGGTGCCGCTGGATACAGTGACACACGTCCTCGGTTGTCGGGCCATTGTGCAAAATTTGATTCGGCTCCATGAAGTCGATGGGGGCCGATTGGGCGAGGATCGTGCTGTGGGGTTCCCCTGCCATTCCGTGACCTTTCAGGAGATGATCGATGCTTTGCAGGCGGCCAGAGGGGATCGTCGCTTGGGAAAGATCACGGTCAATCCAGATCCGATTCTTACGAAGGCTTACCAGATGGGGCCTCGAGACTGTGAAACCGCCCGAGCCAACGAGCTTGGACTCCAGAAAGAAGCAAACCTCGAGGAAATCGTTCACGACTACATTGACGACTATCTCGAGGGGGAGAGGTGAAATTTCTTTGCGGACCAGCCCATCCTGCCATTTTTTGTCCCTACTT
>JAKUOU010000173.1 GCA_022451065.1 Pedosphaera sp.
TCGATAATGCGCCTGCGGGTTTGAAAGAAACGCAGACAGCAAACCGGCTTGGCCAAACTTCCACCGCACTTGGCGAAGCGCAACTTTGCCCTCCGCCGTAGGATCCCCAGCCGTCGTGTGACACGCGGCACAGTTGAGTTGCGTGAAAAGTTTTTGGCCCTTCTCAGCCGTTGCCACATCGACTTTCACCGCAGGGAACGAATCACTGGATTTGAGCGAACCGAGAAACGCGGCGATCATCCTAGCGTCGGCGTCGGCGCTAGCACCGTGCAGCATTGACGGCATGTTGGCCTGCGGACTGAGTTGGGTCGGATTGAGGATCCACTCAGCCATCCAGCTTGCGTCGAGCCGCGAGCCGATCCCGTCGAGTGCCGGGGCGTCCATCGCCAATTCCGGCATACCAGACGCGGGAACCCCATTAGCGTGGCACTTGAAACAGTGAAATCGAGTGGCAAGTTGACGACCGCGCCGCAACGCCGCTCCCCTGGCGAGTCGTTCCCCAGGTTTATGCTTCAGAAACTTGGGCAGGATCGGCTCGTTTCCGTGCTCGGGTGTGGCCCAGTACAGCCTGAAAAAAGCGTCCCCATCGGGCGGCGAAGAATAGGTCGCCTTCAATGTGTTGCCACGGGAGTTGAGCCGGATGCGCCTGCTCGGCTCGGTCTCCAGGCCATCGGACGTTACATCCAGGACGACCTCACCGTTGAGTTCCATTCGAAGGCTACCGTTTAACTCAGCCTGAAAAACGAACCGATCACGGAGGTCGAGTTGGATGACCCCCTCCCACTCAGCGGTGAACGCGCCGGGCGCAACGAACGGCGTCGGTGCCTGGCCATGCGGAACATACAACATGAAGTGCGGGCGAACCGTCGTATCCGCCCGGCCGACGGCTGCCGACCTGAACGTGACCGCCAAGCCATCAAGCAATTCCGGCTTAGGCTCGTCAGACAAGGGCCGGACACTTGGCCAGGCGGCAGACAAGAAACATAGGAGTTGGATCAACCGACGACTCATTTTCGAAGCTAACCCTCAACCCAAGCCGAGGTTGTCCAGGATGCGAAGTACCGATTTGCTTTTGTTTAGCGTATAAAAATGCAAGCCGGGAGCGCCGCGCTCGAGTAATTCGCGGCATTGTCCGGTGGCATACTCGATGCCGTATTCGCGAACGGCTTCAGCATCGTCTCCCAACGAATCGAGTCGCGAGACGAATTTATTCGGCAACGTCGCGCCACACATCGTGCTGAACTTTTTGATCTGTGCAGCGCTGGCCACGGGAATAATGCCGGGAAAGAGCGGCGCGGAAACACCCTGCCCTCCCAGAAAATCGGCGAGTTGAAAGTAGTCGGCATTGTCGAAAAACATCTGCGTGATAATCAGGTCGACACCGCTGTTGATTTTACCGACGAGATGGTGCCAGTCGACATCGCGGCCCTCTGAGCAATCGATGTGTCCCTCCGGGAAACCGGCGACACCGACGCCGAATCCGCCCCGCTCGCGGAGAAATGAAACCAACTCCGAAGCGTACTCGAAGCCGCCCTTGGCCTGCGCCCACTCCTCGCCGGGAGGAGGGTCGCCGCGTAGTGCTAGAATGTTTTGGATACCTCGTTGTGCTGCCTCGTCGAGAATGCCGCCGATCTCCGCCTGCGTATGCCTGACACAGGTCAGATGCGCCATGGTGGTGAGGTCAAAGTCGTTTTGGATGCGCTCGACGATCTCGAGAGTTTTCTCACGGGTACTGCCGCCGGCGCCGTAGGTGACAGAGGCGTAGTCCGGTCGGGCCGTCATTAGCGCCGGGAGGGTCTTGTCAAAAAAAGTCTCCTCGCCCTCGGAGGTCTTGAAAGGAAAAAACTCAAACGAGATGGTTGGTTTCCCGGTGGCCTCCTTTTCGGCGTGAATGTCACGGATGAACCGCATGAACAGCAGGCTAAAGAAAACCGGTGCGCCGTGAAAGGCGGAACTCCCGCACGGCCAGGCGCTTGGCCTACACGTCGCAAACCTCGGCAGCGTGCTGCAGCGCGGCTGCCTTGTCGTCCCAAGTGGGGATGAACTCCTGAGCAACAAAGCCCTTAAAGCCGGTGGCCAGAATGGCGCGCATCACCGCCGGGTAATTGATTTCCTGCGTGTCGTCGAGTTCACCACGACCGGGATTGCCGGCAGTGTGGTAATGGCCGATGTATTCCTTGAAGTTGCGGATATTGCGAATGATGTCGCCGTGCATGATTTGCACGTGATAAATGTCGAACAACAGCTTGAGGTTTGGCGAGCCAACTTGCTTGATGGCCTCGATGCAAAAGTCGAGATCGTCTCCCTCATAACCGGGGTGACCCTTCATCGGGTGGCTGTCATCCGCCGAGTTTAGCAACTCAAGGCAGAGTGTGATTCCGTTTTTCTCAGCATGACCAACGACTTGTTTCCATGCCCTGACGCAGTTGGCCCTGGCCTGGTCGCGATCAATGCCGGGAGTCTCCATGCCGACGAAGGTGATCACGCGCTTGGCACCGAACTCCTTGGCGACGGCGATGCCATCCATCAATTTCTCAATGCACATCGCATGATTGGCCGGATCGTTTGGCCCCTTGCCAAAGCCGTGGCTACCGACAAGCGAGATTTCCAGGCCGGCATTACGGGCGGCCGGGTAAAAATTGCGGCTGATACCCTCGATGCCGGTTAGGCCAATATCGACACAGGTGGCGATGAGCTCTTCAGTGGGCATAGGATTGTAAGTCCAGCCCATGATCGACTGGCGAATGCGCTTGTTTTTGATCCTGTAGCCCGGGGTGGCAGCCTTGCGGCTTAACTGCGCACGCGCTGGAACGGCTGCGGTGGCAAGCGCGGCAACGGCGCTCGCTTTGATCATGCCACGGCGGGAAATGTGATGGGTACTCATTGGCAAATTTGGATTGTCGGCGCGGATTGAACCGCACCCAGCGGCACATGGCAAGCGCTTGGACAGGCACAAAAAAGCCCGGGCATTCCGCCCGAGCTCAATCTACTTGGTTTGGTTGGTGTGGGAAAAAGGTTAATGCTCAGGGAAACCGGCCATCCACCTTGGCCAGGCCGGCTTGTAGGCCTGGTCGTAGGCACGGTGCCACTTGAGCTTCCAAAGTTTCTTGATGGGCACATGCTGGACGGAGTGATCCATGAACACCCCCTGGATACCTCCATTGTGCCGGTCCATGGCAAAGTGTTTCATCTCCTGGTTGTAGCCGCTCCACTCGCCGTTATACTGAGGAGGCGCCATCCGCGCTCGGAATGGCCCGCCACCGCGCCACATCATGTCCATGAACATCGGGATTTGATGGAGGTCAAAACCGGCGGGATTCATATGGCGCCAGTGCCATGCCTTACGGCGTCCCTGGATATCAGTTTGAGCATTATAGAGCCAGTTGTTGTTACCGTAACTAGCCCGGGTGGGAATAGGCTGAAGTGAGATGCCACCATGCTTGAAGGAGGCATTCCAACTGCCAATCGCAGACCAGCTGTCTCTCTTGTTTTTGACGACTGGTTTGAGGAGGTAATTAGCGCCTTGATCGCTCCGTGCCAATTTAGCAGAGGGGCAAAGTAGTATATCCTGCTTGCGCCAGAATTTCTGCAGTGATGCCACCCATTCGCCACGCCACCAGCCACCCTGCATATTCATGCTCATGCCGTCGCTGAAGTTACCTTCGTTGTCATCGGTGTAATATTGCCAGACCAGTCCCCACTGTTTGAGATTGCTGATACACACCGTCTGCACACCCTTGGCCTTTGCCTTGGCCAAGGCCGGCAACAGCAGGGCCGCCAGTATCGCAATAATGGCAATGACCACTAACAACTCAATCAGTGTGAACGCTCTTGATGAA
>JAKUOU010000174.1 GCA_022451065.1 Pedosphaera sp.
TTGTGAGCAGTTATCGATCAACTCACACCCAGTACAATATTTTTCGTTTTACTCATTAGCCAGGGTGGCTTCACGCTTGGCCAAGCGGACGCTCTCGATGATGACAAGCAAACGCCCGGCGTCAGCTTCTCGAGTTTGACTGGTCATCGTGTAGTCGAATTTTTCGGCCTGAGCCATTTCATTCTTCGCGATGGCCAGGCGCTTGACAATTGCTTCATCGCTGTCAGTGCCCCGCCCTCGTAGTCGAAGCTCCAACTCCTTCAGGCTTGGCGGACACAAAAAAACAGTAACTAGCGACCGACTCAAAACCGGGTCCGTCGCTGCTCGTTCGTGGATGGTTGCCGCACCCTGCACGTCGATGTTGAGCAGCACATCACCCCCACTCGCGAGTTTGGCGCGCAGCTCCGACTTGAGCACGCCATAGTGACTGCCATGCACCAGAGCATTTTCGAGAAATTCGCCACTATCGACCCGAGCCAGAAACTCTTCTTCGGAAAGAAAATAATAATCCACTCCGTCCACTTCCCCACTCCTCGGCTCACGCGTGGTACAGGTCACCGCGCGACTTACACCAGGCAGAGCTGAGCGAATGTTGTCACAAAGAGTGCTCTTGCCGGCACCGGATGGTGCGGTAATGACCACCAAAAGCGGCGTGCTGGAAACAGCTCTGCTCATTCGATATTTTGAACCTGTTCACGAATTTTTTCGAGCTCGGTTTTCAAGGTAACCACTTCCTTGGAAATCACTGCATCGTTAGCCTTGGAGCCTACCGTGTTGATTTCCCGAAATATTTCCTGCGCCAAAAAATCGAGCCTTCGCCCCACCGGCTGGGTGGTACGAAGGCATTCCTCAACCTGGTCAAAATGACTGTCGAGCCGGGTTAACTCTTCAGTGATATCCATCCGGTCCGTATAATAGAGCATCTCCTGGAGCAGTCGTTCATCATCCGCTTTAGGTATCTTGACGTTGGCATTCTTTAGCCGCTCAATCAGTCGCTCCCGATGCTGTTTCAACACCGCCGGCGCGCGCTTGGCGACCCGTTTGGTTGTGCGCCTCAACCCGACTAAGCGTTTGGCCAAATCCCGGCCAAGGTTTACCCCCTCTTTCTCGCGCATGGCCTGTAATGCCTCGAGCGCCCGCCCAAGCGCCCGCTTTACCGGGGCACGAAACACCTTGGCATCAAGAGTCGGCTCGGAGGTCTCCAGCACGCCGGGCAAACGCAGCAAAGTCTCAAGTGAGAAGTCGTCCGGCATCTTCAGCAACTTGGCCAGTCTGCCCAGTTCCCTCCGGTACACCCTGGCTTGACCTTCGTTGAAAGCGACTGAAACAGCCCTGCTTGCACCTGAATACTGAAGCACCACCCTCCCGTTGACTCGACCGCGTGAGACGGAGGCGAGCACCATATCGCGCAAGTCGGACTCTATGAAACCCAACTCAGACGGAAGCCCCAACGACACCTCGACCTGTTTACGATTTACCGTGTTCAACTCGACGGTGATGTGTGCACCCCTCGACGTGCATTCACCTCGTCCGTAACCTGTCATTGATTTCATTGCTCCAGCACCGCCCTACCCAAGACTCGCATAGTAGGCATCCACCCGGTCGGCGACATCCCGATAACCAATGTCCCTCTCGTAAATAATCTTGAACTGGTCGACCGACTCTTCCGTCCGCCCCATCGAGTTGAGTACGTAACCGAGTTGGTAATGCAGATCCATTTTTTCGTCGTCCATAACCTCCTTCTTTTCCAACGCCTTTTGCAGGGTGTTAGCCGCCATGTCATTCATCCCTCGCTTCGCAAAGCATCGGCCGATTTGCATCAACGACGCTATCTCCCTGTGGGGATTAGCCTGCGCGCGCTGAAAAGACTGAATCGCCAGTTTGGTCTCCCCAGCCTCAAGTTGCAGCACGCCAAGGTCGTAGCGCAGCGACAGGTCGGACGGGTACGTGTCAGACAAGTGCTGAATCTGCACCATCTCGAACGCCTTGCGCTCAGCGCTCAATCCTCTGCTCTCGCTTTCACCGGCCTGCTCAATTCTCCAGTCATACTGTTGCAGCTTGGTGTCCACAATAGCACGATCCACAGCGGCGTCTGAGCGCAGGTTGGTTTTATTGAACCGTTCATAGTACTCGACGGATCGGTCATAATTTTTTACACGGCAATGCAACTCTGCCAGCGAGCGAATCAGCTTCAGATTATTCGGTTCATCCCTGAGCCGTTCTTCGTACTCACGAATAAGATTCTCTGCAGTAGACTCCTGTTCCGAGCGGCGATTCTCCTGCTCGAGCAACACCGCCTCGGGCTCGTCCTTCAGAACCGCACGGTAGCCAGCCTCACCTGAGGCGACCTTGTCGTAACCGCCCTCTGACAGCGTGCGGCTTGCCGTCAGGTTCTTTGAGAATTGCTGTACCTCCTGGTCTCCGGGGTTCGCCTTGGCCAACGCAGCACAGGTTTCCTCCGCCTTGGCCACATCGCCGTTGTTCACCAAGGCCTGGCAATATTTCATGGTATTGGCCTTGTCACCCGACTGATGCTTCATGACCAGATCCCAAGCAAATACCGCCGTGCGCGAAAAATCGGCCGCCGTGGCTGCATCGGCCAGCAGCTTGTTACCCATCACGCTATACGGGTCGTCATTTAAAATCTGCTCCGCTACCTCGATGGCCTCTATCGGATTCTTCTTCAACATCAGTTGACCTTTAGGCAGGAGCGACGAGGCAGTCGTCTTGCCGAACATCCGAAAAAAACCACTCCTCTTGCCAGCTCGCTTAAACTGGTTAAGTCGAAGCGCCTCGCGGCATTCGAAAAAACCCGGCTCAAGACGCAGCGCCTGCTCGAAGAGCTTGGTCGCATACTCCAGATTGTCCTTGCGCAGCGCGACAAGTCCCTTGCTAAAACACTCACGGGCCTGGGGCTGCACCTCTTTTCTGCTCTTTTCTGGCACTGGTTAAAACCTGCTCAAACCTTACCCGTAAAACCAACTTGATGCAAACAACCTCCGGCTCCGTAGCCTCGAGCTTCTCGGTTGCTCTGTCTCTTAGGGTCGTGTACAACATTTGCCGCCGGTTATCGGCATACATCCATGAGTAGGGAAGGCAAAGAGGAAAACCAAAAATCCAACCAAATCGAGATCACCAACTCGAAGGAAAAGGACAACCCCACCCAAGTTGATTCAGAGCTGCAAGACGAAGTGCCCGGCCAAACGGACGAAGAAACTGAAACCGAAGAGAAGAAAGAGCTACCGCCACCCACCCCGGAGGAACTCAAGCAACTTCGGGAACAGGCGACCAAGGCGGAAGAATATTACGACCGACTCCAGCGACAGGTCGCCGAAGCCGACAATCTCCGTAAACGTTTAGCCAAGGAGAAACAGGAGGCCATCCGCTACGCCAATGAGTCTCTCATCGTCGAACTCCTACCTACAATCGACAACTTCGAGATGGCCATCAACGCCGCTCAGAAATCGGGTGATAACTCAATCGATTCACTAAAGACCGGTATCGAGATGATCTACACCCAGATCAAGCGAACCCTCGAGGAAATCGGCGTCACGGAAATCGACGCCACCGGCCAAACATTCGACCCTTCCCAGCACGAGGCAATGTCCCGAATAAAAACCAGCAAAGCCGAGGAAGGCACCGTGCTTGAACAAACCCGAAAAGGCTACCGCTTGCGAGATCGCCTTCTCCGGGCCGCATCCGTCGTCGTGGCCATCGCCCCCGATGAAACACAGGAGGAAACCGAGCAACAACCGTGACCAAGCGCGACTATTACGAAGTGCTCGGCTTGAGCAAGGGGGCCTCTTCGGACG
>JAKUOU010000175.1 GCA_022451065.1 Pedosphaera sp.
CTCCCTCGCCGGGAACAGTCCCGCTGCCGAATAAACTAATCCTTCCTCGACCAGTACACCGGAGCGTACCGGCCAACGGGAAACAATTTGTTCGTTCCCCGGAATCTTGTCATTGCTGGGTCCAGCAAGATGACGCCAAAGCTCATGCCCTGTTTGGGCATCGAGGCAATAAATAATTCCGTCGTCCGATCCGAAATAAAGTCTTCCTTGGTGGAATGTCGGACAGATGCGAACCGGTCCTTCGGTATAAAAGGTCCATTTGATGCGACCTGATGTCAGGTCAAGGCAGTAGACCTGATGGTCACTTGACGAACCGAAAAAGACGGAATTTCCGCAAGCGATCGGCTGGAAAGCATGGTCGAAGGTAAGCAGCGGCTCCACCTTGACTCCTGAGTATGGGTTTTCCCTGAACGGAGCGGGCCATGCCCGCTCAGGTTGGTGTGTGGACACAAATGTCCAGTTTTTCGACAATGGGAGGACCAACTGCTCGCTGGTAATCCCTGTCCTTTGGGCATCATGCCGATAGGTGGGCCAGTCCAGGGCATCGATCGAAGTCCATTGGATGGTAAAGAGGATGATGGTAGCTGCTTTCTTCATAAGGTTTGCCTGCTAAAGGGTGAACAATTCGACTGAATTCATCGCCTTCAGCACCCCTGCAACAGCATGGCTGCGAGTTTGTATGATGAGAAAAGGGTTCATTTCCTGACTGCTGTGGCTTCGATTGATTGCTCGGGGCGCTTACTTTTTCTTTTCGGAGTCTTTAAAAAAGTTGAACGGATTGTGACCTGTGTAGGTGGTTTTCTTTTTTCCGAACAAATCCTGCTTGCCAGTCTTGGCGGCTCCAACTCTTCGACCATATTTATCATGGAAAGTGGTTTTTACATTTCCGAAGAGATCCGGCTTCTCCTTAACCGCCGTTCCAATGGTTTGCCCATATTTGTCCTTGATGACCGTCTTGGTTTTCCCGAAGAGATCCGGCTCCTGCCCGGTGGTCGTCCCCAAAGTCTTGCCGTATTTGTCTTTAAACGTGGTCTTGGTCTTGCCAAAGAGATCCGGTTTGCGAGCCTCGGAAGTGCCCACTTTTTCGCCGTATTTTGTGAAGTACTCTGTGCGGGTCTTGCCGAACAGGTCAGGCTTGCGGGTCTTGGCTTTTAGAGAAGAAGAATAAATAGTCGAATAGGAGGATTTATGCTCAGCATGAATTTTTTCTGCGCTAAATAATCCAAGAGCCAGCCCGACAACGAGGGTGATTTTTGTTTTCATTTTGCGTGTTCTTTAACTGAAGGAATTAGACCCTTTCCCCACCTTGCAATTCAAGGTTTTTGTGTCGTCTTTTTGCGTGTCTTTACCCTATTCCTGTCTTGTGAGTCTTGGAATGCTTGCTTAAAACCGCCGGGTGCCGGTTTCCCCGAACAGAAAGGCCAAGCCAAGTATATTTTCACTTAAGCGCTACATCGACCGAGGCGTGAAGCTGGTCAATGCCGCGCTGAACCAGCATCTACCCAAGGCTTCAGCCAAGCCGAAGACGCTACACGAGTCGATGCGCTACTCGATGTTCGCTGGCGGCAAAAGGCTCCGGCCGATCCTCTGCATGGCCGCCGCCGAGGCGTGCGGGGGCAGGGCCAGCGATTCTCTGATTCTTGGATCGGCCGCCGAGTGCATTCACACCTACTCGCTGATCCACGACGATCTACCCGGGATGGACGATGACGATTTGCGCCGGGGCAAGCCGACCAATCACGTCGTTTACGGCGAGGGCATTGCGGTGCTCGCAGGCGACGCACTGCTGACCTTGGCGTTTGACCTGGCCAACCAAGCCAGGCCAACCAAGCGATACAAGCAGAACGATTACGTCGGCGAACTTGCCAAAACGGCCGGGCACGCAGAATTAATCGCCGGCCAGGTCGCTGATCTTGAGGGCGAAGGCAAGCCAGTGACGCGCGCACAACTTCGCTACATTCACGAGCGCAAAACTTCCGCGCTGCTGACCTGCTCGGTGCGGCTCGGTGGCATGTCAGCCAACGCCACACCTCGCCAGCTTCAGGCGCTGACTGATTTTGGCTACCACGTCGGCCTGGCTTTTCAGGTCATCGACGACATCCTCGACGTGACCCAGTCGTCGGAGCAATTGGGCAAGACCGCCGGCAAGGATGCCGCCGTGCAAAAGGCAACTTATCCCTCGATTGTCGGCTTGGCCAAGTCGCGCAAGATCGCCACCGACCTGACGGCCAAGGCTTATTCTGCTCTCAAGCCGTTAAAGGGCAAAGCGGTGGCCCTGGAGGCGTTGGCAGATTATCTGCTCAAGCGCGATCACTGAGCTTGGCTAATCGGCAGCGGAAACAAGTTTGATTTTTAGCGCTTGGCCAAGTTTACTTGGCGTGCGTTGAAACATTTTTGATTGTCCATGGCTATAAAAACAAAAAAAACATTGGTTAGCATCCTCATGGGAAGCCAGTCCGACTGGGGCGTAATGTCCCATGCCGCGCAGAAGCTCGATGACCTCGGCATCCCTTGGGAAGCCCAGGCCATCTCGGCGCACCGCGCCACCGATGCGCTGATGAAATACCTCGCTACGACGGAGAAAAGGGGGGTCGAAGTCATTATCGCCGCGGCAGGCGGGGCGGCGCATTTACCCGGTGTGATCGCCGCCAAGGTGACGCTGCCGGTGCTCGGCGTGCCAATGGAGTCCGCCTCGCTCAAGGGCATGGACTCGCTCCTGTCGATCGTGCAGATGCCAGCTGGGGTACCGGTGGGCACATTGGCCATCGGCAAACCGGGTGCGATCAATGCAGCATTGTTGGCCGTGTCCATCCTCGGCGTGAAGTCGGCCAAATACCGGAAAATCTACGATGCATTCCGTAAGGAGCAGACCAAGAAAGTTCTGGCCAAGCGCCACCTTAAACTCCCCGCAGCAAGTTAAGTTTTTTGAGTACATCTCATTTTGCGGCTGTCTTTAGGCAGCCGTTTTTCAATATAATTGGGTCATTTATCCCTCGCAAATAAAGGGTATCGGGCGCAGCATTGAGCCTTTGCATGAGCGAAAAACAGGTCATCGACGGCAAAATACAAGCCGCGGCAATCCGTAGGAAAATTCAACATGGTTGGCGCTGCATGTGGCGTGGATTGCTGCTCGGCGTTTGCCTGTGGCTGATGGCATTGGTCATTTACAAACTCGCCCCGATTCCGCAGGTCTCCCTGCTTTGGGCAGGCATTATCGGATTGGCGTTTCCGATTGGCGCCTTGCTTTTTGGCTTGGCCAAGCGCTTCGACGCAATTGACACCGCCCGCTGGCTTGACAGCGAAACAGGATTGAAGGAGCGCCTCAGCACTGCGATCGAGTTGACCGACGGCGACACAGAAAACTCCGATTGGTCCGCATTGGTTATCAGAGATGCAGCAATGGCGGCGGATAAAATTGAGGCGGAAAAACTTCTGCCACTCCAATTGCCGAGGGTGTGCCATTGGACCCTGCTGGTGCTGGCCGTCTGTTTCGGGCTGGGGTTTGTACCGGAGAATCGCAGCCAAGCATATCTCGATCAACAACGCGACTCGGTGATCATTGAGGATGTCGGGCAAAATCTGGAGGCACTGACCAAGCAGCAAGTGATAACGACTCCGGCGCACTTCGAACCGACTGAGAAAGCACTTGAGTCGGTGCAGGAACTTGGCCGGGAGTTAAGGCGTGGCACACTCATGCGCGACGAGGCCATGACCAAGCTTTCGAGCCTCGCAGAGCAGTTGCGTGACCAATCCAGCAAACTTGCCCT
>JAKUOU010000176.1 GCA_022451065.1 Pedosphaera sp.
GTGCCGAGTGTCACGATCATAAGCATGATCCGATCAGTCAGCGAGAGTATTACGAGTTGTTCGCTATCTTTAACAATGTGCCGCATCTCGGCACTGGCTACGGGGTTCATGGGCCGATGATGCCGTACACGCCGCTTGAAGCCCGGTTTGATCAGGAGCGCATGGCCAAGCGCTTGGATGAGTTGCAGTCAAAGATCGGAGCGATTGGCCAGGCGAAGTTTCCCGGGCTGATTGGCGAGTGGCACTCTCCGACTCAGGTTGAGGATGCCTCCCAATTCAGCCTAGTCGGTAGCATGACTATTACGGCGGAAATTAATACAACCAGTGCGATTGGCGACATTGTTTCGAAGTACGATTGGAAGGCCGGGGAGCGGAGTTATGTTTTTGGTGTTGGCGGCGAGGGTGATGTGAAGGCGGAGCCGGGCAAGTTGTTCGCCTGGTTTTCCTCCGAGGCGGCGACGTTCAAGGGGGTGGTGGCGTACGGCAGTCGGCGAGTGGATGACGGCCAACCGCATCACGTGGCCATGGTGTTTGAAGCCGGCCAGTCGGTTCGCTTTTTCGTCGATGGCATCGAGGATGAGGCGGTGCGGATCGATGGGCCGATCCCGAATACGGTTGCCCAGAGCGCGCGCGGCCTGGCAGTGGGTGCGGGGTTTGAGAATTCATCCAGGGCGTCGGCGTTTCGTTTTGATGGTCGCTTGGCCAACGTGCGGTTGTACGATCGGGTGATTTCGAATCCGAGCGGGCTGGATCTTTCTAAACCGGAGGTCGTGAAGTATCGCCGGCTGGCCAACCGCTTGGCCAAGGCGGGAGGAGCGTCGATCGAAGTGCCGGTGATGGATGAGTTGCCGGAGCCGCGCGAAACGCACGTGCTGGTTCGTGGTGATTTCAAAAACAAGGGCGAGCGGGTGTTTGCGGATGTGCCCGAAATAATGCCGGCCCTTTCGACGACAAATGGGACATCGCCAAATCGGCTCGATTTTGCACGGTGGCTTTTCTCCGGCAAACAGCCGTTGACTGCGAGGGTGGCAGTCAATCGTATTTGGCAACATCACTTTGGCGAGGGTCTCGTGCGGACGATGGAGGATTTTGGGAATTACGGCGACCGCCCGTCCCATCCGGAGTTGCTCGACTGGCTGGCGGTACGCTTCGTCGAGAGCGACTGGGACGTAAAGGCAATGCATAGGTTGATAGTGAATTCGTCGACCTATCGGCAGGCCTCGATGCGTCGGACAGAACTCGGCAAAGTGGACCCGCTTAATCGATTGATTGCGTGGTTTCCGCGTGTCCGCCTGCCTGCGGAGCAGATTCGAGACGGGGCGCTGGCGGTGGCGGGGCAGTTGTCCGAGAGGATCGGCGGGCCGAGTGTTTTCCCCATGCAACCGGCCGGGCTGTACGAGGAGCGAGGTCAGGATTTGCCGGGTAACTCGAATTTCAAATGGCAAAACTCGGCCGGCGAGGGGCAGTTTCGCCGGTCGATTTACACCTATTGGAAACGGATGATGCTGCATCCGGTGATGTCGACATTTGATGCACCGACGCGGCAGGTCTGCGTGGCCAAGCGCCCGGTGACAAACACGCCGCAGCAGGCTTTGGTCGGGATGAACGAGCCGGTGATGCACGAAGCTGCTCTGGTCTTGGCCAAGCGCCTGTCCAAACTCGGCGGGGATCCAGAAAAAGTGCGGCACGCGTTTTGGCTTTGCTATTCGCGCGAGCCGGACGCGTTTGAATTGCGACAATGCCTCCGCTTTTTGGAGCAGCAACGTAAGCAGCGACAGCTCACCGACGGCGGCGAGTGGTCGGCCCTGGCGGCGGTGCTTTTGAATTTGGATGAACGACTGACCCGCGAATGAACATTGACTCTTTCCAATTCGACTTTTTTGCGAACCAAACGCGACGTGCTTTTCTCGGTCGTGCTGCAGGCGGTTTCGGCGGCTTGGCGCTGGGTTGTTTGCTGCGAGAGAATTTGGCCGCGAAGCCGCTGATGCCACACTTCGCGCCGCGTGCCAAGCGGGTGATCAGTTTGTTCATGTCTGGCGGGCCGTCGCATGTGGACACGTTTGACCCCAAACCTCTGCTTACCAAGCTCGACGGCAAGCCGATGCCAGCGGACATCATCAAAAACCACGAGTTCGCGATGATCAAAACAAAGGAGCCTCAGGTGAAGGGGTCACCGTGGGCTTTCCGGCCGCATGGGCAAAGTGGCACCGAGATTTCGGAACTGTTCCCGCACCTGGCAGGTGTTGCGGATAACCTTGCGGTGGTGCGATCTTTATACTCGGACACGTTCAATCACGACCCGGCAGTTACATTTATGAACACCGGCAATGTGCGTTTCGGTTGGCCGTCGTTGGGTGCCTGGGCGTCTTACGGACTCGGCACGGATAACAACGATCTGCCCGCGTACATTGTGCTGGCTTCTGGCCAGAATAGACAGCCGCTGCTCGATAGCTATTGGGGCGCGGGTTTTTTGCCGCCGGAACATCAAGGGGTGTCTTTTCGGACTCAGGGCGATCCTGTTTTATATTTGAGAAGCCCAAAGGATGTGAGCCGGGAGACGCGAGGTGACCAGATCGGTTTACTGGGAGCACTGAACCGGCATCATTTTGAGCGGATGAACGATCCGGAAATTTTGGCGCGTATCAAGCAGTACGAGCTGGCGTTTCGAATGCAGGCGTCGGTGCCGGAGTTGGCGGATATCTCGCGCGAACCAACCGGCGTGCATGAAGCGTACGGCGCCGAGCCGGGCAAGGTTTCGTTTGCAAACAATTGTCTACTGGCGCGGCGTCTCAGTGAACGTGGCGTGCGTTTTGTTCAATTGTACGAAAAGGGCTGGGATTCCCACGGCGAGATTTCGACGCAACACCCCGAACGCTGCCGTGCTGTGGACCGGCCCATTGCGGCCTTGATCGGCGACCTCAAGCAACGCGGTTTGCTCAATGAAACGCTGGTGATCTGGGGCGGTGAGTTCGGGCGGACGCCAATGGCGCAGGGAAGTGGTTCCGGTTTCGGTCGCGATCATCACCCGCATGGCTTCACCGTTTGGATGGCCGGTGGCGGGATCAAGCCGGGGATCGTTCACGGTGCGACGGATGAGTTCGGCTACTTTGCCGAGGAAAATAAAGTGCACGTGCATGACCTCAATGCGACCATTCTCCATTGTCTCGGTATGAACCACGAAAAATTCACCTTCCGCCATCAGGGCCGCGATTTCCGCTTAACCGACGTCCACGGCCAGGTGGTTAAAAATCTATTGGCGTAGTTTACTTATGGGGGTTGACCAGAGAGGGGCTGGGTGCGGATGATTTCCAGGAGATGAGTGCGAACATTTTTCGCGGGTGTATTCCCGCCTTGATGACTCCCTGCGACGCCAGTGGCGATCCAAATTACGACGCGATTGTGGCGACGGCCATGCGCTTGGTTCAGGTCGGGATGCGTGGGGTGGTCTACTGTGGATCGATGGGTGACTGGCCATTGTTAACGGACGAGCAGCGGCAGGAGGGCGTCAGTCGCCTGGTCAAGGCCGGCGTACCGGTGGTGGTCGGTACCGGGGCGCAGAGTCCGCGACAGGCGGTGAGTCACGCTGCGCATGCCCGGGAAGTCGGGGCGTCCGCGTTGATGGTGATTCCCCGGGTGCTTTCGCGGGGGATTTCCACGGCCGCGCAGCGGGCGCACTTCGCGGAAATTTTGCGGGCGGGCGGCGATC
>JAKUOU010000177.1 GCA_022451065.1 Pedosphaera sp.
CCGGTCATCAGCGTCGTGAACAACGGTGACGGCACTGTGACGATGACCTTCGAGGGCTCTCTGCAAACAGCTCAGGAAGTGGGCGGTCCCTGGAGCGATGTGGACGGGGCAAGCCCGCTGACAATAGCAGCTGACGGTGAAGCCAAGTTTGGTCGAGCCAAGAAGTAAGTTTCTTGCTGTGCCGAAGTTAATGGTTTAATTGCATCTCACCACTTAGGTGTAGGTAAGCATGCTCTTTTATGCCACGGAAATTTGACTTGTTGTTATAGAAGCGACTTAATTGCCCTTCCAAGATGTTAGCCCGTTTGCACTACATATGGCTTGTCGTATTGAGCCTTCTTGTCGCGTGTGAACTAAACATATTCGCTCAACTTCAGGAGAGAGCTCTCGAAATGGGTGGGATTGCCCAAAAGCATTCGAAGCTTTTCCGGGCGGTTGATGTCTCCGGGGCGGGCATCGACTTTGTTCATCGCTGGAATCCCCCTGCGAAACACAGGGATCAGCTGACGAATGCCTTTTCAGGGGGCGGCGTGGCTGTTGGCGACTATGATCAAGATGGTTTGCCTGATCTATTCATTTGCGGACAAATCAATGGCGGGCAACTGTTCAAGAACTTGGGGGGCTTCAGGTTTATCAACCAATCGTCTGTACTGGAACCTCCTGCACCCGTGGGCACTTGGGCAACCGGAGCTTCGTGGGCGGATATCGACAATGATGGTTGGCTCGATCTTTATGTGTGTGGCTTCGATTGCCCGAACCGGCTCTACATGAATCGCCCTCAAGGGAGCCAACGGGTCCTCGTGGAAAGTGCCAGGTCTCTGGGCGTGGATTTTAGCGGTGCGAGTATTATTGGCACGTTTGCGGACTACGATCGGGACGGTGACTTGGATCTGTTTGTGGTGACGAACCGGCTTCCTGTTCCCGATTCGCTGCTCAACGAACCATTCTCCCTGAGCCGCGGCCCGAAAGGGGAGCCAGTGCTTCCTGAGGCATTCCGGCAATATGCGGATGTAATCGTTCTTCCTGATGGCAAAGGGTTAAAGAAAATCGATGCAGGCCAGTACGATCATCTCTATCGAAACGAAGGTCCCGGCAAACCGTTCAAGGAGGTCACGAGCGAGGCTGGCATGAGCGGCAACCACTACGGTCTTTCAGCGACATGGTGGGACTGGAATCAGGATGGGTGGCCTGATCTTTATGTTGCCAACGATTTCTACGGCCCGGATCAGCTCTGGACGAACAACGGGCCTGGCGCTGGTGGCGTCGTGACATTCACCGACATGACCAGGAAATCCCTTCCGCACACACCGTGGTTCTCGATGGGATCTGATATTGCTGACCTGAACAACGACGGTTGGATGGACTTGCTTGCCACCGATATGGCGGGCAGCACGCATTACAACGAGAAGATGCAGATGGGCAACATGTCCGGGTCCGACAGTGACGCATGGTTTTTGAATCATCCGATCCCCCCTCAGTACATGCGCAATGCGCTTTATCTTAACTCGGGGACAGAAAACTTCATGGAAGTCGCTCAGCTTTACGGTGTCTCGAAAACAGACTGGACTTGGTCGGTTAATTTCGGGGATCTCGACAACGATGGCTGGGAAGACCTTTTTGTCACCAACGGAATGAGCCGCGACTGGTTGAATAGCGATCTCCGTGCGAGGGCACCCTCGAAGGATGGTTGGGATCGTTATTACGACTTTTGGTATGCGCAGAAACCACTTTTACAAACGAACCGGGTATTTCGAAATCAGGGCGGACTGAAAATGCAGGAAAGCGGCACTGAATGGGGGTTGGACAAGAACAGTGTCAGCTTTGGTTCCGTTTTGACTGATCTCAACGGGGATGGAGATCTTGATGTGGTGGTAAACAACTTTGGGGGTGCCCCGTCGCTCTTCGAAAACACCAGCACAACAGGCCATCGAATTGTCGTCAAACTTGTTGGAACCAAAAGCAACCGGTTCGGGGTTGGTTCCACCGTGACGGTCCGACCAGCGAACTCGGAACAGACATTGACCCGCTACCTTACCTCGGCTCGAGGATTCATGTCCTGCCCGGAGCCGAGCTTACACTTTGGTCTGGGCGATCAGAAAGAGATCGCATCGTTGACGGTCGCATGGCCCAGCGGTTACCGGCAGTCCTTTAAGAATCTGAGCGCGAACCGGCAATACACGATTACCGAGTCAGCCACCGAGCCAAAAGAGGAATCATCCCCCAATAAGAAATCTTTATTCGCAGCAAGTCGCCAACTGAAAGGCATTCGCCACAGCGAACGTCCCTACGACGACTTTGCCAGACAGCCTTTACTCCCTTACAAACACTCCCAGCTTGGCCCCGGCATTGTATTTGCCGATGTCGATGGTGACCATTTGGAAGATTTTTACCTAGCCCAGGCGGCTGGTATTCCAGGACGAATTTATTTTCGCAGGAAGAAGCCGGACAAAACAGGAAATGTATTCGAAGTACGAGCCCTGGGCCCATTCAGGCAGCATGCTGCATGTGAAGATATCACGCCCCTTTTCTTCGACGCTGACAATGACGGTGACCCGGACTTGTATGTCGTAAGTGGAGGTGTCGAGGGCAGCGTGGGCGCACCCGTGTTCAAAGATCGCCTCTACTTGAACGACGGCAAAGGCAACTTTTCTATGGCCCCAAAAACAGCACTCCCTGATGTTTCGGTAAGTGGTGGGCCAGCTGCGGTGGCTGATTTTGACAAAGATGGGGATCTCGACATTTTTGTTGGTGGCCGCGTCGTTCCTGGTAGATACCCTGAGACGCCGCAAAGCCTTCTGCTTCGCAACGATACCAGGAGCGGCAGCGTACGATTCAGTGATGTTGCACCAGAAGCGAAGCTTGATGCCTTGGGGATGGTTACAGCTGCCGTTTGGGCTGACACGAATGGCGATAGCTGGCCGGAACTCATTGTTGCCACTGAATGGGGACCGGTGCAGGTCTTTCAAAATATTGAAGGTAGCCTGCGAAGAGTCACGGCCAAGGCAGGACTGGATAAATTGACCGGTTGGTGGAGCAGTCTGGCAGCCGGCGATCTGGATCAAGACGGGGACATTGATCTGGTTGCTGGAAACGTAGGTCTGAACACGAAATATAAGGCCACAGATAGTAAGCCCGAGCTTCTTTATTATGGGGATTTTGATGGAACCGGTAAACCTCGCATCCTCGAAGCCAAGTTTGAGGGCAGCGTCTGCCTTCCTCATCGTGGCTACAGTTGTTCCAGTAGTGCCATGCCCGGATTAAGGTCAAAGCTTCCAACCTTCCACTCTTTCGCCATCAAATCACTCGAGGCCATTTACTCGCAATCTCGGCTGGAAAAAGCGCGCCGGTTTGAAGCGAACACACTGGAGTCGGGCATCTTTATTAACGACGGCAGTGGCCGTTTCTCTTTCGTGCAGCTTCCCCATATCGCCCAAGCTTTTCCCGTGAACAGCATCGCCATCAAAGATTTAACCAATGACGATAAACTTGATATTTATCTCGCCGGCAACTCCAGCAGCCCACAGCGTGAAACTGGTAATATGGATGGTGGCATCAGCCTGCTTCTGAAAGGTAACGGCTTGGGAACTTTTCAAGCTGTCTGGCCTAATGAATCCGGTCTTGCTGTTCCTGGGAATGCCAGGGGCCTTGCATTGACCGATCTCAATGGTGACTCGAAACTCG
>JAKUOU010000178.1 GCA_022451065.1 Pedosphaera sp.
TTTATTCCAAAACCTAGTACTTGACCAAGTACTGGGGTCAGTCTTTACGCTTGTTTTTCTTTTTAGAGAGCCGGGGGACGGCGCTTGGCTTAGGCACGTTTTTTGCAGGGTCGCCGGATAGGGTTTTAAGTTCGCTGACTTGGTCGCGCAGCAGTGCGGCTTTTTCGAACTCCAGTTTCTCGGCTGCCTCAATCATCTCTTTTTCCAGTTCACGAATGGTCTCGACAATGTCGAGGTTCTCCGCTGACTCACGCAATGTCGCCGCGCTGCCCTGCCGCCCCCCGAAACGGTCGCCCAGGCGCTCCTCGATTGGTCGACTCACGCTGCGTGGCGTGATGCCATGTTTTTTGTTGTGGGCAATCTGCCGCTTACGACGGTACTCTGAAATGCGCAGAAACTCGCGAATACTCCGTGTTTTCGTGTCGGCGTAAAGGATCACCTGTCCGTTCAAATGACGCGCCGCACGGCCGGCGGTTTGGACAAGGCTCGTTGTCGAGCGCAGAAACCCCTCCTTGTCAGCGTCGAGAATGGCGACGAGCGATACCTCGGGAATGTCCAACCCCTCTCGCAGAAGGTTGATGCCCACCAGTACATCAAATTCACCTTGGCGCAGCGCGCGCAAAATCTCCACCCGCTCGATCGCTCCAATGTCACTATGCAGATAACGGACGTTCACGCCGATGTCGGTGAGGTAGTCGCTCAACTCCTCTGCGGTTCGCTTGGTCAACGTGGTCACGAGGACACGCTCTCCTTCGTCCACACACTTTCGGGCCTCCTCAATCAGGTCATCGATCTGGCCCTTGAGCGGCTTGAGGGTGATCCGTGGATCGATGAGTCCAGTCGGCCGGACGATCTGCTCGACCACTTGGCCCTTGGCCCACTCGATCTCGCGCTGGGCAGGCGTGGCACTGATATAGAGAGTCTGGTTTTGTAGCGCCTGAAATTCTTCGAAGTTCAGGGGTCTGTTGTCCAGCGCGCTCGGCAGGCGAAAACCGTGCTCCACCAACACAGACTTGCGGGAACGGTCACCGGCAAACATTCCCCCGATTTGCGGGACGGTGGCGTGCGACTCGTCGATCACGAGCAGGAAGTCCTTCGGGAAAAAATCGACCAGAGTGCTCGGGCGCGAGCCGGGCGGCCGGGCGTTGAGGTGGCGCGAGTAATTCTCAATGCCAGAACAGAAACCCACCTCCAGCATCATCTCGAGATCGTACTCGGTGCGCATCCGCAGCCGCTGTGCCTCGAGTAGCTTTTTTTGTTTCTCAAACTCCACAACACGGCAGCCAAGTTCGTCACGGATGGTAATCGAGGCGCGCTTAATGTTCTCCATCGGTGTGATGAACTGCTTGCCAGGAAACACGATGACCCCAGGCAACGACTCAAGCGCGTTGCCTGTGAGCGGGTCGAACCGAGTGATACGGTCGATCTCGTCGCCGAAAAACTCGACGCGAATCCCCTCCTCGGTTTCAGCTGGGCGGATTTCCACCGTATCGCCGCGTACGCGAAAGTGACCGCGCTCGTACTGGATGTCATTGCGCTCGTACTGAATCTCGACCAGGCGCGCCAGTAGGCGCTGCCGCCCGAACTCCTCACCGACACCGAGCCGGATGACCATGTCCTCGAAGTCGCTTTTTTCACCAACACCGTAGATGCAGGAGACGCTCGCTACGACAATCACGTCGCGTCGGGCTAGGAGCGAACTCATCGCCGAAAGGCGCAACCGCTCGATCTCATCATTGATGCTCGAGTCCTTCTCGATGAAGGTGTCGGTCTGCGGTATATAGGCCTCCGGTTGGTAGTAGTCGAAATAACTGACGAAATACTCGACCGCATTTTCCGGGAAGAACCCCTTAAACTCCGCGTACAACTGCGCGGCCAGCGTCTTATTGTGGGAGATGATGAGCGTCGGCCGATTGAGGTTGCGGATGACGTTGGCCACCGTGAACGTTTTTCCGGAACCAGTGACCCCAAGCAGCGTCTGGTGTTTTTCGCCAGCCAACAATCCGCTGGTCAGTTGCCTGATGGCCTCGGGCTGATCCCCGGCGGGATTGAAAGGAGAATGAAGTTTGAACGCTTGGCCTTCCACAAATCAACGACTGGCCATACCGAAACCCACGACAAACCACAAGCTAATGATATGCCTTGGTCGAACTCGTGGACGCAGCGCGGGCCAAGCTGTGGTAAGCCGGACACCCCCCCGAAACAGACAGGACTGCTATCGCCAGAGTGGCTTGGAGTTAACCAAGCGAGCGAGCAGTCGTTTGTCGGCCGGAGGGAAATTGTGCCTAGCTAAGCTCTCCCTCGTGACCCATTCGAAAGCAGCACAGCCAATAGCCTGCGGCTCTCCCTTGGACAAGCGGCAGAGAAAGAATTTCAGATTCACGGTTTTCTCGGGGTAGTCATGGGTGAGCTCTTCGAACAGTGGACCAAGCGCAACATCAATGGCCAATTCTTCACGGAGTTCACGCACAAGACAGGACTCAAAGCTCTCGCCTTGTTCGCATTTGCCGCCAGGAAACTCCCACAAACCCGCTAGGTGGCTGCCCTCCAAGCGTTGGGTAATGAGAAGTTTTTGTCGGTGAAAAACCAGGCCGGCAGCGACATCGATGGGCTTAACGGCCAATGCTCTTGTAAGTGAAGCCAATTTGCTCCATCTGTGCAGGATCAAACAAATTTCGACCGTCAAACAGCAGCGGCGCCGTCATGGCATCGCGCGCCTTGGCCAAGTTCAGCTCCTTAAACTCCGGCCACTCCGTCGCCACCACAAGCGCATCGCAGCCCTCAGCCACGCTATCCATGTCATCGACATACGTGACCCCCTTCGCCGGCAGCAAATCCCTTGCTTTCTCCATCGCCTTTGGGTCATGCACACGAAGCGTTGCACCCTCCTTCAGCAGTCGCTGGCAAACCTCGATCGCCGGCGACATTCGGACGTCATCCGTGTTTTGCTTGAACGCAAGGCCCAGCACGCCGATCGTCTTGTCCTTCAATATCCACAACGTATCAGTGATTTTTTTTAGGAATCGATCCATCTGCCAGGCGTTGATTGCCTGCACCTCTTTAAGCAATCCAAAATCGTAGCCAAGATCCTCGCTGATTCGGATAAAGGCACTGAGGTCCTTCGGGAAGCAACTACCACCAAAGCCAAGCGAAGCATTGAGGAACCGTCGACCGATACGCTCATCCATGCCAATTCCATCGGCCACTTCATCGACATTCGCACCGGACGCCTCGCAGATTGCCGCCACGGCGTTGATGTATGAAATCTTCATCGCGAGAAACGAGTTGGCAGCGTGCTTGATCAACTCCGCCGAGTTGATATCGGTGAAAATGATAGGCGCGTTGAATGGCTCGTAAATCTCTCGCATCGCCGCAACGGGCTTCTCTGATCCCGTACCGACGACAATACGATCCGGATTCATAAGATCTTCCACTGCAAAGCCTTCACGCAGGAATTCCGGGTTGCTGACGACATCAAAATCACTACCCGACTTGCAATAGCGCTTGATCGTCTCAACGACTTTCTCGCCGGTCTTGACCGGCACGGTGCTCTTGTCAACGACGACCTTGTATGAGGTCATTGCATTAGCAATGTCACGGGCCACTCGCTCGATAAAGCTGAGATCAACCGACCCATCATCCAGTGGTGGAGTTGGAACAGCGATGAAAATGACATCCGAC
>JAKUOU010000179.1 GCA_022451065.1 Pedosphaera sp.
ACCGGAGTTGTCAACACACACGATACACACGGGAATACCTGCAGTGAAAGTCGTAACACAGATCTTTTTCAGTCAGCCTTTAAGCAGGGTTGACAGGTGTGCTTTAATTCCCACCACTTGGTGGCAGCGTAGCTCAGTTGGTTAGAGCATCGGAATCATAAATCGAGGGTCGCTGGTTCAAATCCAGCCGCTGCTACCACTTCTTTGGCCGTGTATTAAAATCACGCCTCTGGCACCATTTTTATTCCCCTCCGCGTTGAGGAGCTGACCCCGATGCTGTCCATCAAGAGTATCTCGAAGGCCTACGCCGGGCGAACGTTGTTTGCAAATGCTAGTTTGCAAATTAATCGACGGGATTGCATCGGAGTGGTCGGCAGGAACGGTGCCGGGAAGTCCACCCTCCTTTCCATCATCCTTGATGACACATCGCCCGATAGCGGTGAGATAGCACTTGAGAGGGGGGCCAAAGTGGGCTTTCTCCCGCAAGAAAACGCACCTACCGGCGATGAAACGGTGATCGAGTTAGCCTGCTCATTCTCACCTGCCTTCATTGAGGCAGCTCGACGCCTGGGAGCGATTGGCCAAGCACATGGTGGAGAACCGACTGACGCCGACTACGAGGTGTTTGAATCGACGGGTGGCGGTGCGCTCATCGCCAAGGCGCGACAGATTCTGGGCGGGCTTGGTTTCAAGGACACCGACTTCGATCGCTTCGCCAAGGAATTGAGCGGTGGCTGGATCATGCGCGCTCATCTGGCCCGATTGCTTGTCCAGGAACCGGACTTGTTGATGCTTGACGAGCCAACAAACCATCTGGACCTGCATTCTTTGATTTGGTTGCAAAATTATCTTCAAAACTATTCTGGCGCGATCCTGCTAATTTCGCACGACCGGGAGTTTCTCAACGAGCTCGTACAGTACATCGTCGAAATCGAAAGCGGCCGTATCACCCGCTACACCGGCAACTACGAAAAGTATCTCGTCCAGCGGGAAGCCGCCGAAACCCAGCGCCTGGCCGCCTACGAAAAACAAAAAAAGGAAATTGATCGTCTGATGAGATTCGTGGATCGATTTCGCGCCAAGAACACCAAGGCCACCCAAGCTCAAAGCAAACTCAAACAAATAGAGCGAATGGAGAAAATTGAGGCGCCGTTTATCTCACGAAAGAAGATCAACTTCAGTTTCCCGCAGCCCGGTCGCAGTGGTCAACGGGTGATCACCCTCCAGGGCCTGGCCAAGTCCTACGGTGAACTCCAAGTGTACGAATCGCTTGATCTCGAGATTATGCGGCAGCAGCGAATTGTACTGGTCGGACCGAATGGTGCCGGCAAGTCTACTCTCTTGAAGATGTTAGCCGGGGTAATTTCGCATGACACCGGGGAGCGAGAGCTTGGCCACAATGTCGAACCGGGTTACTTCGCACAGCACCGTTCCGAAACACTGCAACTGAACCGTACCGTGCTTGAGGAAATGCTCGATACGAGGGCGAACGTAACGGAGGAGTCCGCTCGCACGTTGCTGGGTGGTTTCCTGTTCTCAGATGACGACGTTTTCAAAAAGGTCGGCGTTCTGAGCGGAGGCGAGAAAAGTCGACTTGCACTGGCAAAACTTCTGCTCAATCCGCCCAATTTTCTTCTGCTCGACGAACCGACCACCCATCTCGACATGGGGAGCATCGACACGGTGATTGAGGCACTGTCACAGTTCAAGGGGACCCTAGTGTTCATCAGCCACGACGTGCATTTCATCCGAAAGATTGCGTCGCATGTCATTCATGTTGAGCAGGGCAAACTCAGGCATTATCCCGGTCCCTACGACTACTACCTGGACAAGACCGGCCAATTATCCTCCCGCGCCACACAAACCAGCCTGTCCAACGGCTCCCCGGCGAGGGGTGGAACCACTACCAGGCCCGAAGACGCGAAATCAAGGAAACGCCGAGAGGCCGAACTGCGTCAAGCGTTGTCTAAAAAGCGAAAAGTAAAACAGGATGTCATTGACAAGCTTGAGGCCAAAATATCCGCCATTGAAAAGCGGCAGGTTGAGATCACCTCGCAGCTTGAGTTACCGGAAACCTACACCGACGGCGGCCAGGCTCAACAGTTAAACCGTGAGTTGATGGAGATTAACGACAAGCATGATTGTTACAGTGACGAGTGGGGCAAAGCTGTCGATGATCTTAACGCGATTGGCTAGTTGACCAACGGTTCCCCCTGCCCGCTGACAGCGGTGATCTCCGATTGGTTCGGTGCCAGCTTGTAGCGCTCTTTCTTTCCGCTTGGCCAAGCGACAAGCAACGCTGTCGCGTTTTCAGCCGCACCCAAAACCTGGGTGGTTGAGTTTTGCGACAAGAACCCGGAGCCGAGTCGAACTGTACGGGACGGGCCGGACTCCCCTTCCAACTCAAGTCGTATTTGCGCCCCGACGGCTTCCCGATTGCCATTGCCACCCTGCAGTTGAACACGCAAGCCGCGGCGCTTGGCTTGGTTCAGGAACAGCTTCGGTTTCGACCCGTTCTGGCAGATGACCAGGTCAGTTCGGCCGTCATGGTTGAAGTCTGCTGTTGCAGCACCCCGCCCTTCACCGAACACAGTCAAGCCGCTCACCCCGATGGTTGTAGTTTCAAACGTCCCGTCGCCCTGCCCCAGCAGCAGTAAACCAAAACCAGCATCCTGACGCGATTCTTCCTGGTGAACCCCGAAGACATTCTGGCTGAGCGCGATGTCTTCCGTGCCGTCATTGTCAAAATCAGCTACCACTGGGCAAAAAGCAGCCGTGAGCTGGGCTTCGACTGGAAGCGGTATCGGTTCAAACCCACCGTCTGTCCTTAGGAAAACCATGCTCTGTAGTGTGGTAATCTCTGAGCGAACCGCCTTGGTCAAGCGCGCAACCTCGGAGAACTCTTCAACCGTAAATTGAGCATAGTGATCGTAATTGAGAAGGTGCTCGGAAAGCCATGGCATCGCGCTGTTCAGGGTCGCCAGGTTTCGACGGGGATAGATCAATCCATCTTCCCGTTCGGTCTCGATGATTTCCCTTCTGCCATCTCCGTCCAGATCCCCATGGTACATAACAAACGGTTTTTGCGGAGAGGCATTATAGCCAGCATTAAGCCCAAGGTTGGTAGCGACAAAATCCATACGCCCATCCCCGTTAAAATCTCCAGCGTCGATTCCCCGCCAAAAACCGGTGTGCTTGGCCAATCCGTATTGGTTGGTTCGATCAATAAATCCGGTTCCGGTGTTCACTAGAATCTTTGGCGTCCCCCAATCGCAAGCGAGCAGCAGATCAGGCAAGGGGTGCGCGTCGGCGTTTAAAAAAACAGCCCCCGTAACCAAGCCGATATCCTGGAGTGCCACGGACCAGGCCGGGCTCTCCTTCCAGACACCCTCCTCATTAAGGTAAATCCACGAATCGACCGGCTTGGGATAGTTGCCCGGCAACGAGCGCGCCCCAATAAACAAATCTAAGTCGCCGTCTCCATCGACATCCGCCATGGCCAGATGCCCGGCAGTGGCGGCTTTGGCGGCGAGTTTTTGCGAGAGTGTGCCGTTTGCC
>JAKUOU010000018.1 GCA_022451065.1 Pedosphaera sp.
CGGCGATCGCACGAAGTTCCTGCAAAGGTTCAAGGGTGCCATGTCGGATGGATTCGATCCGGACCAGCACCTCGACGCCATCGGTTTGGCCAACCAGACCACAATGCTGCGCGGCGAAACCGAGGAAGTGCAGCGGCGCCTGCGGGAGGCAATGCTCGAGAAGCACGGTACGGATGCACTCGGTGAACACTTCCGCTTTTTCGACACCATTTGTGGCGCAACCCAGGATCGGCAGGATGCACTTAGGGATCTGCTCAACCGGCCGATGGATTTGCTACTGGTCGTCGGCGGCTATAACTCCTCAAACACATCGCATCTCGCGGAGATGGGTGAGGGGAAATTGCCCACCTATTTCATCAAGGACGCCAGCGAGATGGTGTCGGTGGAACGGCTCCACCACTTTCTACAAGATAAGCACGAGATGGCGAAAGCCGAAAACTGGCTGCCGCTCAACGGCGAACTGACTATCGGCATCACCGCCGGCGCCTCCTGCCCAAACAACCTTATCGAGGAAGTCATCCTGCGGGCCTACGAATTGCGCGGCGTTCCGGCCAGCGAAGTGCTCGGCTCCATCCATGTGGATGCTACCGGTGCTACGGCCGACTAAACGGATGCCCTGCAACTGTGAAGAACTCGAGGCACGCGAACGCGATTCACTGGCTCATTATGCTCAATTAAGCGCCGATTCAAGAGGCCGAAACGTCCACGAGCCACCGCCCGAATGGCGCACGCAATACCAGCGCGACCGCGATCGAATCATCCATTCCCGGGCCTTTCGGCGGCTCGACTGCAAGACTCAGGTTTTCCTGAGTGGCAGCGGCGACCACCTGCGCACACGGCTCACACACACGATGGAAGTCGCCGCCATTGCGCGAAATATTGCCCGCGCATTGCGAATCAACGAGGACCTCACCGAGGCGATCGGCCTTGGACACGACCTTGGTCACTCCCCGTTTGGTCACTCCGGTGAACAAGCACTCGACGAGCTGATGCGAGTCCACGGCGGCTTCGAACACAACAGACAAAGCCGCCGCGTCGTCGAACTGCTCGAGCATAAGTATCCCGCCTTCCCTGGATTGAATCTCACATGGGAGACACTTGAGGGCTTGGCCAAACACGACACCGCACCCGAGCCACCGCTTGGCCAAGCGAAAACTGAATTTCACAACGCTTCACTCGAGGCGCAGGTGGCCAATCTCGCCGACGAGATCACCTACTACAGCCACGACCTCGACGACGGACTCGACTCCGGCCTACTCACCGAGGCGCAACTGGATCGTGACATCGATTTTTGGCGGGATGCCTCCGAGCGCATACGCTCACAACATGGCGACCTGGCAGACGAGTGTCGGCACTACTTCATCATCCGCTGCCTGATCGACGACCAGGTGCACGATGTTGTCCAAACGACCGAAGCCAACATCGCTGCGGCCGGCGTAGCATCGGCCGACGAGGTTCGCACACAGGCCAAGCCGCTCGTCGCCTACAGCCCTACGCGGCGTGAGGCCAACCTGCAACTCCGCGCCTACCTTTACAAAAACCTGTACTATAATAATATTGTTCACGAGCCCCACATCCGGGCAGCCACGTTGCTTGGTGAACTATTTCACCACTACGAGCAGCACCCTGAGGCGATGGGAGGCGACATGCAGGCATTGATTTCCCAGCATGGGTTGCAGCGTACCATCTGCGATCACCTTGCCTGCATGACAGATCGATTCGTCGTCCTAGAGCACGATCGATTGCTCGGAAAGTAGCGCCTTATGGCGTGAACTGGCGAAAATTTGAACGATCGCGAATTTCTCGCGTCGAACGGGGCGAAACCCCTTGACAGGCGGGGTAGACTTTTCGCCCCTTTTTGGGGAAACAGGGGTTTTTGCAAGGAACCCAAGCCGCACGCTGCCCGATTCGCAGCCCGGGACGGACAATCCTCGCAACATGCAAATAAAGAGATGATACAAGTTGAGAACCTAACGAAGGCTTTCGGCCCAAAGGTGGCCGTGGACGATGTCTCTTTCTCCGTACAACGCGGAGAGATTCTGGGTTTCCTCGGACCGAACGGCGCCGGCAAATCCACCACCATGCGAATGATCACCGGATACATCCCCCCGACAGCGGGAGTTGTGAAAGTCGGCGGCAATGACGTGACGGAAAAACCGATCGAGGCCAAGCGCCTGATGGGCTATCTACCAGAGAGTGCGCCGCTTTACACCGACATGACCGTTGAGGGGTTCCTTGGCTTTTGCGCCGAGGTGCGCGGCATCAGAGATGCGGATAAATCCAAGGCGATCGATCGTGCGATTGATATGTGCTTCCTCAAGTCGGTCCGGCACCAGAGCGTCGACACCCTCTCGAAGGGATATCGTCATCGCACAGGTTTTGCGCAGGCGATCATTCACGATCCAGACATTCTAGTCATGGACGAACCGACCGACGGGCTTGACCCCAACCAAAAGCAGGAGGTGCGTTCACTTATCCGCCGCATGGGCCAATCCAAGGCAATCATTTTTTCCACCCACATTCTCGAGGAAGTCGAGGCTGCCTGCACGCGAGCAATAATCATCGACCAAGGCAAAGTTGTCGCCAACGGTACTCCCAACGAACTCAAGGCCAAGTCCGAGCTGGCAAACTCCTACACTGTGTCCGTTAGCGGCACCGAAGCCGCCTCAGTGCGCGATAAGCTTGGCTCAGTCATCCAGTCGTCCAAGGTGACGATCGTAAACGACAAACCGCCAACCGTCGTCGCCCGGGTTTTCCCCAAGAGCGCCGACGGTGAAGGAGAGCTTGGCCGGGCGATCTTTGACATCGCCTCGCAAAACAACTGGAAGGTCAGCGAAATCAAAAAGGAGGAAGGACGCATGGACGACATCTTCCGTAACATCACCCTACCTGACACCCAAGCCCAATAATTAAACGAATCGATGAAAAGCATTTGGACCATTACAAAACGGGAGCTGGCCGGTTATTTCAACTCGCCGGTTGCCTACGTATTTCTAGTAATCTTCCTTTTAATGACCGGAGCGTTCACATTCCTGATCGGTCAGTTTATGGATAGAAACCAAGCGACACTGCAGGCATTTTTCATGTGGCACCCCTGGATTTATCTGTTCCTCGTGCCGGCGGTCGGAATGCGGCTCTGGTCAGAAGAGCGCCGCCTAGGCACCATGGAACTGCTGTTGACCATGCCAATTTCACTATGGCACTGCATCATCGGCAAATTCCTCGCTTCCTGGCTGTTCCTGACCCTGGCGCTGGTGATGACATTCCCAATATGGATCACAGTGAACTATCTCGGCGATCCCGACAACACCGTCATCGTTGCCAGTTACATCGGAAGCTTCTTTCTGGCTGGCGCTTATCTATCCATCACGAGCATGACCTCGGCGTTCACACGAAACCAGGTAATTAGCTTCATCCTCTCCGTGGTGATCTGCCTGTTCCTCGTGCTGTGCGGCTGGCCGCCGGTAACAGACGTCGTCGAGCCCCTGGCACCGCGCTGGATCGTTGAGTTTGTCGCCGCATCTAGCGTGATGACCAATGTTGAGCAATTCAACAACGGGCAAATTGACAGCCGGGCAGTGATCTACTTTTTGTCAGTGATCGGCTTTCCGCTGTTCGCCACGAGCGTAATCATTCGCGGGCTTCGCGCATAAACATCAACCTCGAAAAATATATCATGAAAAAAGAAACTAAGTTTGCCATTTTCCTGAATTCAATCGGCGGAGTGCTGGTGATTCTGCTGTGCGTGATAGCCTTTAATATCATTACTTCCCAGTTCAAGATGAAAGCAGACCTGACCGAAGGCAACCTGTTCACCCTGTCCGAGGGCTCGAAGAAGTTGCTCGACGGCCTGGCCGAGGAGCGTGAAGGCGACTCAGAATCAAGCCCGCTTGAGATTCGATTTTATGTCACACGAGGCGAGAAAGGTGTTCCGGTCGTCGTGAATGAGCACGGTACTCGCGTGGAAGATCTGCTTGATCAATACAAGGCCTACTCAGGCAGCAACCTCGAGTTGCAAAAAATCAACCCGCGCCGAGACACCGATGCAGAGGAGTTGGCGGTCAACGATGGCATTCAGCTGCTCAATAATGCATTTTACATCGGCATGGCGATCAGCTACCTCGACAGCACGGAGGTTATCCCAGTGCTCGACCCGACGAGGGCAACCAACCTTGAGTATGATATTTCCCGGGCCATCAAGAACGTCCTTAAACTGAAAGATGAACGGGAAACCGTCGGCGTGATGAGCGGCCTCAATGTCTGGGGCGGCCCGGATCCTACCAACCCAATGGCCATGATGAACCGGGGTCAGCAACAGCCACCGTGGTACTTCCTGCAGCAGTTGCAACGAGACTTCAACGTGGAACGTATCGAGCCGGCGGCCACGGAAATCCCGGCAACCGTGAATGCCCTGCTGCTCATTCACCCAAAAAACGTCTCCGAAGCCACTGAGTACGCCATCGACCAGTTCGTCCTGCGCGGCGGCAAGTTGATTGCGTTTGTCGATCCCCTCGCCCAGCGAGACGATTCCGGCCAACAAAACCCGCAAATGAGGATCCCGGGGCTGGGCGGTGGCTCCAACCTAAACCGACTATTCACCAAGTGGGGGGTACCTTTTGATAACACCCAGGTCGTCGCCGACTTCAACTACCGTCTCACCCCGCGCGACCCGATTGCCCAAGGGCGATTGCAACCGGCCTATCTCGCATTGAACAAAAATGCGCTGAACAAGGAAGAAGTTGTAACTCGAGACCTGGGAACGATACGACTTCCCTACGCTGGCAGCTTTGATACCAGCAATATTGCCACCGGCTTAAATGTTACCGAACTGATCACCAGTTCAGAGCAAGCCAAACTTGTGGATGGCATGTCATCACAGTTCAACGGGGCCAAGATCATGGATTCGTTTTTGACTGGCAGCACAGACGGCAAGCCAGTGGGCACTAAAAAACATGTGTTAGCATTGAAACTAGGCGGTAAATTCACGACCGCATTCCCTGATGGTAAACCATCTGCAGCCGATGCCGACGACAAGGATGACAAAGCTGAAACAGAAGATAAAACACACCTCACAGAATCAGATGGAGACAACTACGTCTGTCTTATTGGCGATACGGATATTCTTGTCGACGACCATTTCATACTTCAGCAACGGTTCCTTATCAGCGAAAATATCACGTTTGTGCAAAACCTGGTCGACCACTTTGGCGATGACACGCTAATCAACATTCGCAGCCGAAACCAGAACCGGCCATTTACAACCATTGTTGATCTCGAGAAAGAGGCGCAGAAAAAATTCGAGAGCAAGCTCAAGAAACTCGAAGCCGAGCAACAGGAAATCCTACAGCAAAAAACCAAACTGGAAAGTGCCGGCGAAGGAGGTAACCAGTTCACTCTTCGGATTGATCCCGAGGCGCTCAAGGAAATCCAAGCCAAGGAACTCGACAAACGGAAACAGATTCGTGCAATT
The DNA here is from genome assembly GCA_022451065.1 of Pedosphaera sp. GTDB lineage: Bacteria > Verrucomicrobiota > Verrucomicrobiia > Limisphaerales > UBA1096 > UBA1096. The sequence goes on from JAKUOU010000018.1 coordinate 5,471, forward strand.
CGGAAGCAACTCCGATCTGAGATTGATCTCATTCAACTCAATATCAAGTTGGCCAACATCGGCCTAATGCCCCTGTTGGTCATCGTTATTGGCATCGCCTTTTTCATTCGTAAGCGTAAGAAAACCGCAGCAGTCTAACACCCATGAAAGGAAAACAACTCCTCATCGCAGTGATCACCCTAGGCGTACTGGGTGGCATTGCCTACTTCACCTCGATCGACGATCAAGGCAGCCAGATGGCCGAAACAGCCGGTGTCGGCAAAACGGTCGTAAAAAACCTCAAACCGGAAGACATCGCCACGATCTCAATCTCTGGCAAGGAAGCCAGCCTCACATTGGCTCAAAAGGACGAAAAATGGACTGTCGCGGAGCGCGATGGCTTTGCAGCGAAGTTTGATGACATCAAAAAACTCGTCACCAGCGCTATAAGCCTCAAATCTTTGAGGCAAATTCGTGCCAGTAAAAAACAATACGGCCGATTCGAGTTGCTTGATCCCGCTGATAACAAAACCAACACCGGCACGCGCGTCGAGTTCAAGGACTCGCAGGGACAGGTGCTGAAGAGCCTGTTACTCGGCAAAAAAGGCAGCGCCAATGCTGGCGCCAATGCTGGCTCACCGTTTGGCTCATCCGATAATCATCGCTATGTGCTGGCTGACGGCAAGGTGGCTGTTGTTGCCATTGATTATTCAAGCGCGCTGAACGAAGTGAGTGCCAACCCTGCCGACTGGCTGAACAAGGACGATTTTCTTAAGGTTGAAAAAATCAAGTCGGTTGCCGTCGACCACCCCGACTCGGCGGACTCGTGGACGCTGACCCACAGCAAGGATGGCGAAGACATGTCGCTGGTTGATGCCAAGCCGGACGAAAAACTTGATTCCTCAAAGGCCAACAGCGCCGGCCGCGTACTTGGTTTTCCAAGCTTCGACGACGTTGCCAGTAAGTCGGTAAAACCGGAGGAGATCGGAATGGACAAGGCTGTCACGGCAACAATCAATACGTTTGATGGCTATCAATACGTCGTCAAGATGGCAAAAAAGGATGAAGACCACTACCTGAGCATAACAGCTAGTGGCACACGGGCACCGCAGGATGATGAAAGCGAAGCCCGCACACCACAACCAGATGAAACCAGTCCTCGCGAACCGGTCAAAGACGAAAAACCGGAGGACAGCGAGCGTCTGGACAAAGAACATGCTGAGAACTTGGCCAAGCGTATCGCTGATCGTGAAAAGACACACAATGACTCCCAAGCCAAGCTCAAGACCGACCGGGACAAGGAGTTTGCAGACAACTTGGCCAAGCTCGCCAAACTCGAAGGTTGGACGTTCAAGGTATCCAGCTACACCTTCGATGCCATCTACAAGACCCGAGCTGAGATGATGGAGGATAAAAAAGAGGAAGAAAGTAGTGATAGCACCTCGACTGACGCGACCACCAGCGGAGACGATGTCGCTCAACAGAACAAGGAGGCCGGCGAATCCTTTCTTGCTGCCAATAGCGACAAGGAAGGGGTGAAGAGCACGGACAGTGGTTTGCAATATAAGGTCACAAAGGAAGGCACCGGCCCCTCCCCCAACACGACGGACTCAGTCACAGTGAACTACAAGGGAACACTGATCGACGGCACCGAATTCGACAGTGGCAAAGCCATTAGTTTCCCGCTTAACGGCGTTATCAAGGGCTGGACCGAGGGATTGCAGTTGATGAAAATCGGTGGCTCCACCCGCTTCTTTATCCCGTCCGATTTGGCCTATGGCACAACCGGCAGCGGTGCAAAAATCGGGCCTAACTCTACTCTTATCTTCGACGTTGACTTGATCTCCATCAAAGGTAATGAGGCTGCTAAGGCTCCAGTACCCTCAACCATCGACCCGACCAAATCTGATCCCAAAAAGGTCGTCACCAGCGACATCATCAAGGTGCCTTCCGCCGAAGAGATGAAGAAGGGCGCCAAAATTGAGGTCATCAAGAAGGAAGACCTCCCCGGCGAAATCGAAAAGGCCCGGGAGCAATCTGAAAAGAAGGCAGACGACAAAAAATAACCGCTTGGCCAAGCGGACAATTTTCAAACCACCCAGGTGTCTGCCTGGGTGGTTTTTTAATGTTGGAACAATTTTGATTTGCGGCCCTTGGCCGGTAACGTAGCGTTCGGGGCATGGCGTCAGATGACTCGACCGTCCTCAAGCTGGAGAACGTTCACAAACAGTACGAAAGTGCGGACCGTGATCCCGTGCCGGTGCTTCGCGGCATCTCGCTCACCGTCCAACGTGGCGACTCCCTCGCGATTGTCGGTCCCTCTGGCTCTGGCAAAAGTACGCTGCTCAATATCCTCGGCTCGCTCGACTCCCCCACTCGCGGCAGCATCCGGTTAGACGGCGAGGAACTCGCGCACCTCCCCGAGCAAAAGCTTGCCGCGATTCGCAGCCAAAAGATCGGTTTTGTTTTTCAGTCCCATCACCTGTTGCCGCAATGCTCCGTCCTCGAAAACATACTCGTACCTGCGCTGGCCGCCACCGGCCGCGCCCCGACCAGTGCCCTCGAACGCGCCAAGCAACTCCTCGAGCGGGTCGGACTTGAACACCGCGTCGACCACCGACCAGCCCAGCTCTCCGGCGGGGAATGCCAGCGCGTTGCTGTCGTGCGCGCACTGATTAATCGACCCAGCCTCATTCTCGCCGACGAACCCACAGGCGCACTTGATCATTCGACCGCCGAATCGCTTGCTGACTTGCTCGTCGAACTCAACCGCGACGAACACGTCACCCTGATCGTGGTAACCCACTCCGAAGAGCTCGCCGCCAAAATGGGTACAACACATCAACTGCAGGATGGCCAGTTCGCTGGCAGCGTAAATTAAGCCGATGACAACCTGGTCACTAGTTCTGAAGTCATTCCGGTTTTACGCGCGGAGCCATGTCGGCACTCTGATGGGTGTCGCCGTCGGGACGATGGTTTTGGTGGGGGCACTTCTGGTCGGCGAATCGGTCCGCGGCAGTTTGCACGACATGGCCGCCGCACGCCTGGGCAGGGTCGAACTTGCCCTCCCCTCCAACGACCGACTTTTCCGCGCCGAAATGGCCGACCAGCTTCAGGCCGATCTCGACACCAGCACCACAGCCCTGCTCCAGCTCCCCGGCACGGCCAAGCGCCCATCAGGCGAAAACCGGGCCAACAACGTCGTTGTCATGGGTGTCAACGAGGCGTTTTGGAAACTGGCACTGAAGCCTCCCGAGTTTGTCAGAATCCCCGAAGACTCGATTGTCCTCAACGAGCGCTTAGCCAATCAACTAGATGTCAAGAAAGGCAACATGGTTAACCTGCGGGTACACAATCCCTCGCAACTTTCGCGCGACGCACCAATGGCACCGATTGAAGACTCAACCGCCTCGCTTGCCCAACTCGAAGTGCTGGCAATTGTCAGTGATGCGGAGTTCGGCCGATTCAGCCTGCAAGCCTCGCAAGTACCGCCCTACAACGCGTTTGTCTCGCTTGACCAATTGCAGGAAGCCATCGAGAAACCAGCCATGGCCAATCTCATGCTCGTCGGCCAAGCACAGGCCCCGGCCAAAAGCCCGACGCTCGGCCAAGCGCAAGCCGCCCTCGCCAGACATTGGCAGCTTGCCGACGCCCAGGCGCAGCTGCTCCAACTCCCCGACGGCAAAGGCATCGAACTCCGATCACCGCGCGTCTTTCTTGATCCGCCCTTGGCAAAGGCCGCCACCGGACTCTCCACAAATGCCACCGAGGTGCTCACCTACTTCGTTAACAAAATCCAACTCGGTGACAAATCAACACCTTACTCGATGGTAACTGCTCTGGCTGATTTTGAACCGGACAGTGTCTGGCTGAACCAATGGAGCGCCGACGATCTACAGGCAAAGGTCGGCGACGAAGTCGAGCTTTCGTACTATTCTGTTGGCACCATGCGCCAACTGGAGGAGCGCTCTGGCAAATTCAAGGTCGGAGGCGTCATCGCCATGGACGATCCACGCTCGGACATCACCCTTATGCCGGACTTTCCTGGAATGACCGACTCCGCAGACTGCGCCGACTGGGACACCGGCTTCCCCATGGACCTCGACGCCATCCGCGACAAGGATGAGGAGTACTGGGACACCTACAAAGGCACGCCGAAGGCCTACATCAGTCTGGGCACCGGCAAGGAGATTTGGAGTAATCGCTTCGGCAATCTAACTGCCGTGCGTTATCCGCAAAACGGCCGGGCCGCGCTCGACAAACTTGCTCAAGAGTTGCTCGGCAAACTGAAACCAACGGACACAGGCCTCACTTTTCAACCCGCGCGTGCACAAGCTTCGAGCTCCGTAACAAACGCCATGGACTTTGGACAACTCTTTATGAGCTTCAGCTTCTTTCTTATCGCGGCCGCCGTGATGCTTATTTCACTGCTCTTCCAGTTCACGATGGAAAAACGCACTCGAGAAACCGGCACCCTGCTGGCCGTCGGCATCCCGGCCAGGCGAGTTCGGCGCATGCTTTTGCTCGAAGGTGGACTGATCGCGATCGCCGGCTGCATCGTCGGCGGCGGTGGCGGATCGCTTTTCGCCAGGGCCATGCTCAGTGCGCTGTCGACGAATTGGAAAGATGCCGTTGCTTCCGCCACTCTCACGTACCACAGCAATGGCACCGCTTGGGCTACAGGAGCATCGATGGGATTTTTCGTCGCTCTTGGTACCATCTGGTGGGCGTTGCGAAAGTTAAAAAAACAAACCGCCCGCGAACTCCTCGTAGGCGGGTCACAGGAAATTTTGGGCACCAGAAAATCAACCAAACGCACCTCCATCATCGCGGTTGTTTTATTTCTCTGTGCGATTGGCTCCGTTGGTGCGGCAGTCGCAAGCGGTTCTCAAATATCGCCCAATTCCTTCTTCATTGCAGGCGCGTTGCTGCTGCTCTCCGGCTTGGCCTTCACTTCCGTGAGACTCACCGCCTTGGCCAGAACCAAGGCGCTTAGCCACGCAGATGGACTGTCTCTTTCCGGCCTTGGCCAACGAAATGCCGCGCGTCGTCGCCGACGCAGCATGGCCACAGTCGGCATGTTGGCTTGCGGCAGTTTCATGATTGGCTCCATCGGCGTATTCCAGAAAGATGCAAACGTCGACGCAAATATACCCACCTCGGGTACAGGCGGCTTTGAGTTAATGGGCGAAGCCAGTATCGCTGTGATTCACGACATGAACAATGCCGCAAACCGAGAGGATTTCTACAGCATCGATGAAGACATCATCAAAAACGTGAACTTCGTTCCGTTTCGTCTTCGAGATGGCGATCAAGCCAACTGCCTCAACCTCAATCTCGCTCAGGAACCTCGCCTGCTCGGGGTTCGTCCCGAAATGCTTATCGGCAAATTCACCTTCATCGACACGTTAGATGGTTTGAAAACCGGTAATAACCCCTGGTCAATTCTTGAGACAGCCCGTCAGACACTCAACCTTTCGGACGACATCGTGCCGGTAATCGCGGATCAAAGTGTGATGATGTGGGCGCTTAGTGGCGGCGATCCCATGAAGAGCAAAAAGCTCGGTGACACGCTCGGCTACACCGACGAACATGGAAACACGTTCAGGGTGAAATTCGTCGGTCAGCTTGCCGACAGCATCCTGCAGGGCAACCTCATCATTCCGGAATCCGACTTCATTAAGAGGTTCCCAAGTCAAAGCGGTTACCGGGTCTTTTTGATCGACGGTCCCGAGGCAAAAATAAAAGAGATCAGCGACGAACTGAACAATGCGATGGAGGATCACGGCTTTGAATGGGTCCGCACCACACAACGCCTCGGCGAGCTGAATGCCGTGCAAAATACCTATTTAAAAACCTTTCAAGTGCTCGGCGGACTAGGGCTGTTGCTCGGCAGCCTGGGCCTGGGAGTCGTGGTGATGCGCAATGTAGAGGAACGCAAAAGCGAACTTGCTTTACTCCGCGCAATTGGCTTTGAGAAAAACTCGATCAAGCAGTTTGTCTTGGTGGAATACATCAGCCTTCTGATTGGCGGACTACTTATTGGCACCATCGCCGCCGGGCTGGCCGTGCTGCCCGCCATGCTTTCCCCAACCGCCGATGTACCTTATACTCTCCTCGGACTGACGCTTGGCGGCGTGCTACTACTCGCCGGTCTTTGGACATGGACGGCCACAACACTCTCGCTGTGCGGCAATCTACTGGATGGATTGAGACGCGACTGAATTATTTAATGAAGAGCAAACCAAGTCAGCAACGATTTATGTATCCTCTGCGGTCCTCTGCAGCTCCAAGCTCTCTACGTCTAAAAAATCAGTGGACACCACCGCATCCCAAGACTCTCTTGCGTTTTTTACTGACCCTTAGCTTGTCTGCATTGACGGCACATGCGACGGAGCCGCTGTACCAAACCAATTTTGAAAAAACCGAACCGGGCGAAGTGCCAGACGATTTCCTCGTGCTCGACGGTGCCTTTGCAGTAAAAAAGCAAGGCAACAACAAGTTCCTCGAGTTACCCGGTGCGCCGCTTGATGCGTTTGGTTTTATGTTTGGCCCGTCGGCCCGCCACGGCAACGAGATTAGTGCGCGGATGTTTGGGACGAAAAAAGGCCGGCGCTACCCGGTGTTCGGCGTCGCACTGAACGGCGTCAACGGCTACCGGCTGCAGGCAGCCCCGGCCAAGCGAGCGATAGAGCTGCTCAAGGGCAGCGTCGTCGTGGCTAAGGTGCCGTTCCGGTGGAGTGGCGGCGAGTGGCTACGACTCGCTCTGCGGGTCGAGCAAACCGGCGATACCGAGTGGACTGTCAGCGGCCGAGTATGGGTGGACGGCAAGACCGCCCCGGCCAAGCCCACCATCACTCACAAGGAAACCAAGGAACCGCGCAATGGGAAGCCCTCCGTTTGGGGAAGTCCCTACTCCGGCACCCCGATTCGCTATGACGACATCGTCGTCAATAAAATCGCCAAGTGACCGGCTGGTCATTCTCCTGATGGCCCTTGGCCTGGCCACGCCGATTGGCCAAGCCGCGCAGGTCGAGCTGCGAATCACGATTCCCGAGGCGCCGTTTCACGTCATTGGCGATCCGGTGCCGCTACGCTGGGAATTCGTCAACCGCGGCGACCAACGACTGGCCTTCATGTGGGAGGGCTGCTGCCAGCTCAACGGCCGCGTCACCGCGTCGCTTGGCCAAGTCACGCTCCGCTCTGAGCCAGCGACTTCCACCGCACAGTTGACGGCGCACCGATTCGCTCGCGCCGCACGATTACTCCCCGACAAGCCGACCGTTTTCGAGACGTACCTCGGCGACTGGCTCAACATTGACCGCTCCGGCGAATACAAACTCACCGCCAGATACACCGGACTGCTCGACAACCAACAGCCGCAAGTCCCACGCAACTGGCAACTCTGGAAAGATTCCGCCACGGCTGAACCTATCCGGACCACACTACTGACTCCGAGTGACTATATTGCCAGACACAGCAAAGCCGGGTTGGTGCTTCACCTAGATGGCCCCGACCGACTGCTCCCGCTCCAGAAAACAGCGCTTGAACTCAAACTAAGCAATACGTCCGGGACAGCGCAGACAATCCATTGGCCAAGCGACTTTGCGCTTTGGTTTTTGGATACCACCGGCAGACGAACGCCGCTAACCCCCACCCGCATTCGCACGGCCCCAGAAAAACTTGTGTTATCTAAAAACCAGCGTTTAACCAAGCGCATCGAGATCGACTCGAGCAAACTCGAGGGCCGAGCGCTAGGGCGTTATCGACTCTTTGTCGATTTTAAAACAGCCAAAAACCGGACGCCCTCCAACGCCGTACCACTCGACTGGCGGTTGGACACCGCCGAACTGCAGCAACTCATCCGCATGGCCTCTGGTGGCGCAAGAGACGGCCGACGAAACCGGCCCCTGAAGCTGATGCGCCTGCATCTTGGAGAAATTGACCAAGTACTTGATCAAGTACCGGAATCGGAATTGAGCGAAAACGGCAGAAAGTTGCTAGGCGAACTCCAACTCGCCGCCGGGCTCAAACCCATCGCACCAAAGCCGGGACAAGTGACTGTGAAACTCCGAATCACCAGCGACGGATCGATTCAATTCGCCGACACCGCACTTGACCAAGTATTCCGGGACAACAAACCAATAACAGAGCAACTTGCCGCCATGGTCAACGTCCGCCGACACTTAGGCTGGATAATCACACTGGAACTGCGCCCGGACAAAGCCACCACGCCCGAGCAACTCGCCGCCGCTTACGAGTCGCTGAAACCCCTCATCAGCGCCGAAATCAAATTCATAGTTTTGCCAAACTAATTTGGCTTGATGTTACCCTGTCAGCCTAGAGTTAGCACGACCCTCTATGACTTTTGAGGTGGGCTTATAGTTCGCAATGAATTGTTTACGGTAGTCATCGAAGGTGCCTCCAGCCAGGTGGCGTCGGATATCACGCATCACCTCAAGGAAAAAATGCGAGTTGTGCACGCTGAGCATTCGTAGTCCGAGAATTTCACCAGCCTTGAGAAGATGACGCAGGTAGGCGCGGGTATGGTGCAGGCAGGCGAAACACTCGCAGCCCTCCTCGATCGGTCCGAAGTCTTCCTTCTGATGGCTGGCGCGGAGGTTAATCGCACCGCTCGAGGTGTAGGCGGTGCCATTGCGGGCGACACGGGTCGGCAGCACGCAGTCGAACATGTCCACGCCACGCGCGACGAGTTCGATCAACTGAGCCGGGGTGCCAAGGCCCATCGCATAACGCGCCTTGTCGGCAGGTAAATGCTGTTCGGTAATCTCGACGGCGTGCATCATCTCCGGCTCCGGCTCACCGACGCTGACGCCACCGATGGCATAGCCGTCGAAGTCCATCGCCACCAGTTCCTCCGCACAACGCTTGCGCAGCTCGGGGGCATTGGCGCCCTGCACGATGCCAAAGTACAACTGGCCCTCGGCGCGGGGTTGCCTGGCGCAGATGGCGGCCCAACCAAGCGTGCGCCTGACGGCAGCTTGCAATTCACTGTCGGATGCCCCGTGCGGCGGACATTCGTCGAACAGCATTGCGATGTCAGAACCCAATTCGCGCTGGATGGCCATCGATTCTTTCGGGCCTAGAAAGAGCGTCTCACCACTGAGGTGTGACTGAAACTCAACGCCATCGTCACGCACCTTACGAATCTTGGCCAAACTGTAAACCTGAAATCCGCCGCTGTCGGTGAGGATCGGCTTGTCCCAGTTCATGAACCGGTGCAGGCCGCCTGCCTTGCGAATGATATCAAGGCCGGGGCGAAGAAAGAGGTGGTATGTGTTGCCGAGAAGAATCTCCGTACCGATCTCGTTGAGTTCGCGCAGGTCGAGCGCCTTGACGCTGGCCTGCGTGCCGACCGGCATGAACACCGGCGTGTCGATCACACCGCGTGCGGTCGTCAACCGGCCAAGACGCGCCTTACTGCTCGGGCTGATTTTAAGCAACTCGTACATTCGCGGGAGGACAGAAGAATCAGCTTGGCCAGGCAACGGCTCACCACTCACCCTCGGCGAGAAGCGCAACAGTTTTCCTGGCCAGATCGTTAGCAAGCAGCGGGAGCGCCTGGCGCTCGGCACTGGCAAGGTCGCCACCCAGGCGGACGGTAGTGCGGCCGGTCAACTCGTGATCAATCAGCACCTTACCGGTGGCCTTCTCGGCGGCGAGAATGCGGGTGACAAGTTCCACCTCGAAGTCACGCACGCTGAGAATGTCCCGCGGCTGAAAGCTTACGGCGGATCTGCGGTAAGCAGTGATATTGCCGGTAAGCAGCACGTCGCCATCGCCGCCGGTGGCCAGCCCGAACGTGCCATCGCGATGCAGTTCGCGGCGGATGGAGGCATTGACCGACTCGGTGAGGCCGGACTGAGGCGTGGCATTTTCAAACAGGCCCACCTCAATGGCTTGGCCGGCGGGAATCGCGGGGTTCACCGGCCCCAGCCGGTAGCTGGCGCAACCGGTGGCCGTCAAGGCAGCAGTCAAGAAGATGGCGACGTGACTGGCGGCCAAACGGGTCATTTCGGTTGTGCACTCGATGCTTTTTCCACATCGAGCCGTGGCTGCAACTCGGCGATCTTCTGTAATGCGGTCTCAGCGTAATCGGTGCCGGGGGCGAGATCTTTTACTTCGTTGTAGTAGATGTTTGCACTAGCCCACTTTCTCCGCTTTTCGTAATAGCGCGCGATCTTCAGGTTGCCCCGGGCCTGCTCAACCTTCATTGCCTTAATTCTTTCGCGTGCCGTGGACACCTGCTCCTCATTGGGATAAAGCGCGATGTAATCTGAAAAGGAGTCGATGGCCTTGTGGGTCACACCCTGGTCGTATTCGGCATCCAGCGATTGCTGCTGGTAGGCCGCACCGGCAGCGAACAACCCCTCGGATGCGATCTCCGGTCGGTCGTGATACTTGTCGGCCACCTTCTTGAATGCCTCGACAGCCATGTGGTAGTTCTTGTGCCGTTCATTCTGGGAGAACTGGAAACCACGCGCCTTGTTAACCCAGGCCTGGCCAATATTCATCTGAGCCTTGGGGGCCACGGAACTGAACGGGCCGCTATTGACGATGTCCTGAAACATGGCGGACGTCTTTTTCATCGACCGATAGAGTGGAATACGACCCCACAGCTTGAAGCGCTGGCCGTTCAGATACCGAGTGGCAATGGCAAACTGCCTAGACTGAATACCCGCGAAATCGACATTCTGTGGATAAAACCGTAGGAGATTTTGATACTCGGCAAATGCCTTCTGGTCGTCACCCCGTTTTTCGTATGCCTGAGCTAGCAGCAACTGGGCCTCGGGCGCTAGATCAGACAACGGCCACTCAGCCACCGTTCGGCGGGCTGCCTTAAACGCGGTTTTCCAGTCCTGCTCCGCGAATGCCTTCTTGCCCACCTCGAGCTGATCCTTGGCAGTCGCACGACGCCAACTGCCGCCGCCACTAAGGCTCTCGTAGGACCAGCCTTCGCCGGGTCGGAAAACGATCGGTGCGGGGGAACTGTTCGGCAATGAGAGAAACACCACCGCGGCTAAGAGCAAAGGACTCGTCCAACGCTGCATGGGCGGACTCTAGGACAACTGCCCCGACTTCTCCAGCCTGATTTTTCTTTTGCAGTCACCCTGCCAAGGCCACCATCCGCACGGACGGTGATGCCCGAGTCACTCATCATCACAGATTGCCCGGAGGCGCTGGACGGTTTTGCCGAAACTGGCGGCCAGTTTGGCTGGAAAGCAGCCGATCTCTCAAGACTGCCCCTCGATACCCGCCACACTTGGCAGGCCGTTGGCGGGCTTGGCCAAGCGGAGATTGTGTGCCGGAGTGCCCCTACGCCATGGCGGCAAATTATGGCCGTTGGCCACTCTGCCGTATCGCAGATGGACGGCATACGGGCACTATTGCAAGCGGACACTGTACCGCCCACGCCGTTTGCCTGTCTCGCCGTGACCGGCGACAACTTTCACGGCAACCGGGGCCGGCCTTGGCGCGCTCTCGAGGGCAATCTGCACTTGACGGCTCTGTTCTCGCCCAATCGCCCGACAAGCGAACTTGGCCTTGGCCTGAGCATGCTACCGACCCTGGCGGTGGTTGATGCACTTGGCCATTTCAATGCGTTTGACCAAGCACCACGCATCAAGTGGGTCAACGACGTGCTGCTCGGCAGTCGCAAGGTTTGCGGTGTGATCACCTCGACTTTGGCTAAAGGCGAGCGCATCGAGCACGTCGTGCTGGGCATTGGCGTCAACATCGCCATTACGCCGGAGTTACCAAGCGGGAAGTTCGTGCAACCGCCGAGCAGCCTGCGCGAATTTGCGCCGGACACCCTCATCACTCTCCCGACGATACTAGCCATACTGCTCAAGAGCCTGGCTAAACGGCACAAGCAATTGCTCGAGCGCGGGCCGAATGAGTTATATGACGATTATGTGCACCATAGCTGCGTCATCGGACGTAAAGTGGAAGTCTGGGAAGAGACCGCCGGCGAGTGTGACAACGCCAAACTGATCGCCAGCGGCAGGGTCACGAACATCCTCCCCGACCTCTCGCTCCGCCTCGATACTAGCACCGAGCCGGTGCAACACGGGAGACTCATTTTCACCGACTGATCCTTTTGGGCTTTGGCCCGTGGCCTCTCGTCCGTATCTTCCCGCGTATGCGGACGGTTAAAGTACCCCTTGGGGATCGCAGTTACTCCATTAAAATCGGTAACGGCCTTCTGCCCAGGTTGGGCGGGGAGTGTCGTCGGCTCAAGTTGGGAAAACGCTGTGCAGTGGTGACCGATCGCGCCGTGGGGCGACTCTACGCCAAGGCGGCGTTGGCCTCTTTGCGCCTAGCCGGGTTTTCGCCGCTGGAAATCCGAGTGCCTGTCGGCGAGACCGCCAAGAGCCTGAAAACAATTCAAGCCTGTTACGACAAGTTGGCCTGTCACCGGATCGAGCGAAGCTCATTCATCGTGGCTCTGGGCGGCGGCGTGGTTGGCGATATCGCCGGCTTTCTCGCGGCGAGCTACCTACGCGGTATCGGTTTTGTGCAAGTGCCGACGACGTTGCTTGCCCAAGTTGACAGTTCGGTCGGTGGAAAGGTCGGCGTTAACCTGAAGGCCGGCAAAAACCTGGTCGGGGCATTTTACCAGCCGCGCCTTGTGCTATCCGATCTCGACACGCTCAAGACTTTGCCCAAGCGAGAGTTGCGAGCAGGGCTAGCCGAGGTAATCAAGTACGGAATCATTTACGACGCGGTGCTGTTTCGCCGACTCGAGCGTACGCTGCCAGAGTTACTGCGACTCGAGGCTAAAGGCATGGCGCACATCGTCGCCCGCAGTTGCCAGATCAAGGCCAAGGTCGTCGAGCAGGACGAACGAGAAGACGGTCTGCGCGCCATCCTGAACTACGGCCACACCATCGGCCACGCGCTCGAGGCAATCTCACGTTACGGAAAATATTTGCACGGCGAAGCGATCTCAATCGGCCAAGTGGCTGCGTCGAAAATCTCACGCGACATGCTTGGGCTTGACCAGGCGCAAGTCAATCGCATCAAGAGGCTGTTTCAGCAAGCCGGGCTGCCGACCTCGGTGCGCTTGACCAAGCCGCAGTTGGCCAAGGTATTCGCCGCGATGAAACTCGACAAAAAGGTCAGCGGCGGCGAAGTAAAGTTCGTACTGGCCCGAAAAGTCGGTCAAGTGGAATTTGGGATAGACGTGCCAAGGGCAACCATCAATACTGCGCTAAAATAATGTCTGCCATCAGCGAAACGATTGTTCGTGAGTTCCTCGAGGCCAACGGCTTCCTGGTACAACAGGGTCGTAAATTCGTCGCGCCATCGCGCCGGCACGACTCGCACATCGATTTTTTTGCCTCCAATCCGTCGGCAACCGAGTCGAAAACCTCGCTACCATTCGAGTTGCAACTGGCTAACTTGAAGCACATTCGCCGCGCTGTTTACGCCGTGAAAGGCTGGCATACGGAGACGTTCAGCCCGGCGGTGATGGTCAACTCGCCGGAGATTTTTCGGTTCGCACAACCGGCAGCCACAAAAGCAGCGGAGGCAGTGTTCGGCGCCGATGCCGTTTTCCTCAAGATACTTGTCGCACCGTCGCTCCCATCCTCAAAAAAACTGCGGCGCGAAAGTATCGAGTTCCTTCGCGACAAGGGGGTCGATGGGGTGATTGAGTTTCCAGTACTGCTCACCTCCCTGATTGATGGTGTGGAAAAAAATCGCAATTACCAGCGCTCGGATATCCTGCAGTTGATCCGTGTACTCAAGGCACACGGAATGCTGCGTGAACGGCAGATGGAATTGTTCCGCGCTCCGAAGCCTCGCGCTGCCCGCAAGTCAAAGCCGTAAGCGCATGTGTCAGTGGGGGTTCAGTAGCATACTGGCAGCCGCCAGGGCTAGGCCGGCGGCAATTGCCATCATCTTGTAGGCGTTAAAGCGATGACCTTCGCTGCTCTCGAAAAGGATCGTCGTCGAGACGTGAAGGAAGATGCCAATGACGATGGCGAGGCTTTCCCGATGATATTGGCCGATCACCTCGAACCCGCTCAGAAGCGTACCCAGCGGTGCCATCGCGGCAAAAACAGCCAGCAGGCCATATGCCTTAAACTTGCTCAAGTCGCTGTCGAGTAGCATCGACAGGAACACTATGGCCACCGGATACTTGTGCAACACGATGCCCACCAGCAGCGGCTCCAGGACGTGGGAATGGCTATGAGTGTGGCCGTGATGGGTGTGGCCAGTGTCCCCGCCACCAAGCGGCATGCCCTCAAGGAACGCATGAAGGCACAAACCCACCATCATCCCGACCGGCAATCGGCTGTGCCGGTGCGTGTGCGCATGGCCGTGCTCGATTCCACCCGAGAGATGCTCGAGCATCACTTGGATAAAAAAACCGACCAGAACGAACGCACCAAAATAAGCCCCTCGTCCATCGCCGATGAACACTTCCGGCAACATATGCAGCGCCGTGATCGAGAGCAGGTAGGCACCACTAAAGGCGATCAGCAGCTTGAGGTTGTTGCGATTCGACGGCTTGAGCCACAGCACAGTAAGTGCGGCGGCCAAAACGGAAAATAAGAGTAGCGCGTAAGTCAAATTGGGTGACGGCCAAGCGCTTGGCCAAGTTTGCTTTAGTTATGCCAATTCATTCGTGTTGGCGAGCATGAAAAGCCAACGCGCTCGTGTAGGGCGCTACGGCTTGAAAGTCGGTTACTTCATCAGGAGCAACTGGCGGGCACGCTTGATGGCGTTGGCCATGCGGCGTTGATAGTGCGCCGGCAGGCCTGTGTACTTGCGCGGCAGGATACGACCATGGCCAGTTACAAATGTCTGCAGCAATTCCGTGTTGCGGTACTCCAATTTGTCGATGGTGAAATCGATCTTGGGCTTCGGGCGTGGCGGACGCTTTTGGTTCGAGTCCCGTTTTTTGTCCTTCTTCCTTGGCATATTACTTGATCTCGCGATGCACCGTGTGACGGCGCAGATTGGGGTTGTACTTTTTCATCTCCAGCCGATCGGGCTGGGTTTTCTTGTTGCGCTGGGCCAAGTAACGGGACACTGGCTTGCCTTCGTCTTTAGCCTCCGTACACTCAAGAATAACTGTTTCTCTGGCCATAAATTAATCTTTCTTTGACTTGGGTTCAGGAATTTCCTTAGTGACATTGTCCTTGGCCGATGATCCCTGCGTGGTGATAGTACCCAACCGTCCAAGTGAGCGGTTTTGCAGTATGCCATACTGTTCAAGTTCGCTCTGGGCATCCACCCGGAATCGCGTCCACGGGATGGCGTTGAGGCGTGTCTGGGGAATCGGCTTCCCGGTTATCTCACAAGTGCCGTAGGTTTCCTTTTCGATCCGCTTGAGGGCCTCTTCAATCTCGTAGATCACGTCTTGGTCAGACGAAAGCAAACTCAGGTTGAAGTCCCTGTCGAAATTGTCGGTGCCAGAGTCAGCCATATGGACGCCGTAGCTTTCCATTTCCTTGGCGGACTCCTTGGCAAGACCATTACGCTGATCGGTCAACCGGTCGCGAAGGCCGATCAAGAGCTGTTTTTGACTCGCCCATTTGCCACTATTATTAAGCTTGTTCACCTTCCGCTTTTGAGCGGCTCGTTTGGCCGGTGTAGCCGGCAAACCCAAAATAGCCGCCGTGGTCGCCGCTCCCAACTGATGATTGGATCGTAAAGTCGTTTTCTTTTTTGTGGGAGCTTTCTTGGCCACCGCTTTCTTGGCCACCGCTTTCTTGGCCACCGCTTTCTTGGCCACCGCTTTCTTGGCCACCGCTTTCTTGGCGCCGGCCTTTTTCGCGGGTGCCTTTTTCACCGCATTTTTAACGGTTTTTAAAGGTTTTCTTGCAACTTTTCGTTTTAACGCCACGACTTTCAATTAGATAATCATCTCATTTCGTCTGCCCAAAACAGTCATTTTCGGTCGCTGCAGGCAAAGCGAGGCGCGGAAATCTATCAAAGAACTTTCATAACACCACAAAAAATTGATGTTTTTTTGAATTTTTGGGTTTGTTTCCCCAGTTTTTTGATATTTCCGCTTGTCCTTGAGAGGGCTTTAGATTTACGTCCTAGGTAGCAACTACCCAACGGTTCCACGGGCATTCCGGTTTGGTCCAAGTGTTGTTTTTAGTTCAAGACTACGCCCCGGCGGATGTAGGTGGGCTGGTCAAGATCCTCGCCCTTGTGGATGGTCGGCTCGCTTTCCTCGAACCGGCCCTTGGAGACGATCTCAAGCGGCAACAATTCCTGAATGATTTTCCTTCGCTTCGTTCGGTTTGGTTCCTCCTTGGCCGCCACCCGGATCAGGTCTTCACGGCATTCTGGAGTCAAAGCATCAGCTGGCGGAGCTGGCGGAGTGTAGGCAAAACCATTTCGGTTTTTGCCGTCGCTTTCCTTTCCCAAGTCAAGATAACTGCCGGTGTCCGGCACAGTAAATGGATCGGAATAGCCCAAGTCGGATGTTTGCCTGTTTGGATCTAGCTTGGGCGGGGCGCTTTCGCGATCCGCCCCGTCCAATTTACCCGCGTGTGCAATAACAACGGTCAGCTTGAGTGCTTCCTCGTTCCCTTGGCCGGAAACCCCGACAACCAACTTGGCCGAAGGTGAGCGGTTGCTGATTGCCACTGTAACGGCATCCATCTCCGCCAAAGTCACGTCCCCACCCGAGAGGTTAACCAAAAGTGAACTGGCATTCTTTAATGCCTCACCACCCTGGCTTGCAGGATGGGCCAGAAGCTTTTGCACGGCATCATCGACCCGATCCTCACCGCTGGCTTCAACATGCATAACGGAACCAAGGCTATGCCGGCCTTGCACCGAAGCCTGCAAATCTGCAAAGGAAACATTCAGCATACCGGGCTCGAGCAACATTCGACTCACCCCCAGTACGGCCTCGCACAGGTGGCGATTGGCGATTTCCAGCGCTTGGTGCAGCGCGATGTCGGCGCCCTCCATGAGGACGACATTCTGATTGGGAAAATGAAAAACCGTATCGGCAACCTGCTTAAGATCCCGTAGCCCCCCGGTGGCCTGGTTGCAACGCTGGATGCCTTCACAGTCAAATGGTGTCGCCGCCACGCCCACCACCAGCGCCCCGGCCTGCTTGGCCAAGTTCGCCAAAAACGGCGCGGCTCCCGTGCCTGTGCCGCCTCCCATCCCGACAACGACAAAGACCAGGTCAGTACCACGGAGAATCTCGATCAACTCATCGCTATCGGATTCGACAGCGCCCCGGGCTAGCGCCGAGTCGCCCCCGGTGCCCAGACCGCACGGGATCGCTTGACCAAGCAGGAACGGCCGTGACTGGTGACAACGGGAAAGACTGCGGTTATCGGTGTCCAGCGAATGCGCCACGACCCCGTCGGGAGCGATCATGGCAAGGATCTCGACCAGTTTTACACCGGTCTCGCCCAAACCTATCAGGCCGATAGTTGGATTAGCGCCCTCTCTCTGTTTGTCTGAATTACTCATGACTCGTCGTCCTGCATCAACGACCAAATAGTGCGGCAACCTGGCGCCGGATGACGCGACCAATGCCTCCCCGACGCGGCGAGGCATTTGCTTGGAAGGCCCCGAACTTAATTAACCCTACCGGTGTAGCGAACTCCGGCTCGTCCAGCGCGTTTTTGACGCCGCTCACGGTGCTAGCTCGCCCGATGGCCACTGGGAGCTTGAAAACGTCCCGCGCCAGTCGTGTGATGTGCGGGATGCGCGCTCCGCCACCACAAAGAATCACCCCGGCGCGGAGATATTCGATCAATCCCGCCCGGCCAATGTCATTGGCGATCAACTCGAAGGTCTCCTGCAGGCGCATAGACATGATCTTTTGCATGTGACCGAGATCGATCTGCCGGCCTGGGATCAAGCTGTCGTCTGACAGGCTGACCTTCCGGTCCCGCACCTCGGGATCAATCACGGCCGACCCGTGGTCGATCTTGATCTGCTCGGCCCGGGCCAGCGGCACCTTCAGGCCGTAGGCAAGATCGTTGGAGACATGATCGCCTCCGACAGCCAAAACGCCGGTGTGCTTGATAACACCCGCCGAATAAACCGCATACTCGGTGACACCGGCACCGAGGTCGATCACCAGCGTGCCCAGTTCCTTCTGCTCCATGCCAAGGATGGCAAGCGAGGAGGCAAGGGCACTCGATGAGATGTTGTTCACCTCCAGGTGCAGCCCATTGACGAGACGGATCGGGTTCTGCAAACGGTTGTACCGGCCGCTGACAACGTGCACGTCCACCTCGATCTTGGCACCCAGCATACCCTCCGGGTTGAGAACGCCGTCCTGCCCGTCTACGCGAAAGTGTTGCCGGATGACATGGACCACCGAGTAGTCTGTCGGGAGGTTGATCGCCCTGGCATTCTTGATGACATCCTGAATGTCAGCGCCGGTGATTTCCCGATCCGCCGACACCACGGGGTGAACCCCGGTGTTGTTGAAACCGCGGACGTGGCTGCCGGTGACGCCGAGGAATACATCTCGAATCTCGACGTCCGCCACCTGCTCGGCCTCGACGATGGCGTTACGCACGTCCTCCTCGGCCAAAGCAACGTCAATGATTTCACCCTTACGAACGCCTCGGGACTTGGCTTGGCCAAGGCCAATAACGTTGACGGCCTGGTTTTCGCCCACTTCCCCCACGGCAACACACACCTTTGAGGTCCCAATCTCGAGGCCAACGATAATTTGTGAATCGTTCACGGTATCTTCATTTCCCAGCCAGGTTTCGGCCATTCTTTATGTCCTCGGCAATCGTCGGCGAGAGCATCCAGCGAACCGGCACGTTGTTCGTCACTGAAAGGTCCACCGTTTCGATGGCCAGACCAAACTTCTGCCCGTGCGCCCGAATGCGGGCCCAGCGGTTAAGCTGCCGGGCCAGGCGATCGGTCGAAAGATCCACCTGCCCCCCGTTGCCAGTGGTGACCCGCAAGATGCGCGGCTGGGAGAGGTCAATTACCCGCAAATCCACCACACCAGCCAAGGCTGAGCGGCGAAACTCCCCAATGAGTCCAAGTGCGGCCTGCAGCTTTGGTAGCCCGGCAGGGCGGCCAGGGGAGAGGGACTTGAGTTTTTTAAGCTCAATCCCGGAAACGACCGGCAGCGACCATTCAGCCTGCTTCTCCGGCGCCACCACCGAGTAGCCATCGATCGGGCTCATCACGTGGCCGGTCTCGTCCAGTTGCACCCTCACGCAGTCGTAATCGGTCACACCGGCACCGTCGCGCTGCCAGGCCCAGACCTGAGCCATGGGCACCCGCTCGGCGACCCGTACCTGCAGTGTGTCCGGCAGGAAACGCTCCACGGACGCCGCCCTCACCCGTGGGGCCAGTTCAATGTCGCGCTTGATCCGCAGCAAATCGAGCTTGAGCAGGTTGTCGCCCGAGCTCACACCGCCCCATTGCTTGAGTTGACCCACGCTAATGATCCCGTCTGTCCGATAGTCCAGTTGCCTGACGGAGAATGACTCATTCTCGTACACGAGCCGGTTTAGCGCGAAAGCACCGCCCTGCCAGCAGACGGCAATGATCCCTGCGATCGCGGCGGCCAGGGCCGACAACGAACGCAACCAGCGTAATCGCTCGCGCTTCGCCTGCTGCGACTGCACCTTTACCGAGAGTAGTTTTTTCCGCCCTGACTTGCTGTTCCTACGTTTCGCTCTAAATACCATGTCAAAGTTGCTTCATCCGGTGGCCGCCAATGGCGGATGTTCCACGGCTAGCTCGACCAGCCATTGGCACAATTCCGCAAAACCGGTGCCGGTCGCCGCAGCCGCCTTGGGCAGCAGGCTCGTCTGCGTCATCCCTGGCAGGGTGTTGACCTCGAGGAATACCGGTTCTCCATCCGGCCGCACAATAAAATCCACGCGAGCACAATTGCCACCGCCGACGGCTGCCAGGGCCA
The DNA here is from genome assembly GCA_022451065.1 of Pedosphaera sp. GTDB lineage: Bacteria > Verrucomicrobiota > Verrucomicrobiia > Limisphaerales > UBA1096 > UBA1096. The sequence goes on from JAKUOU010000018.1 coordinate 25,365, forward strand.
GTTCCCCAGCATGCTGGATACGGTGCGTGGCCTCAGCATCGAAGGGAGCAGGACAGGTGTACTCTGTCGCACCCTTGGTGTACTTGTTGGCGTAATTGTAGGCTCCATGCTTAGGCGTGATCTCAACCACTGGCAGCGGCTGGCCGCCGACAACTCCCACCGTGACTTCCCGGCCCCCGATTAGTTCCTCAACAAGTACCCGCCCGCCGCCCTCGAGCGACTTAGCCAAGCCGCTTGGCCAAGCGGACCTCGAATCAACGAACTCAAGGCGAATGCTCGATCCCTGGCAGACCGGCTTGAGCACCAGTGGCAGTTCGAGCCCGTCAGGCAGACCGGCCCCCAGGGCATCCACCACACAGTCCTTCGCCGTGGCTAACCCGTCCCTGGAGCATGCACGCTTTGCCGCCACCTTGTCGAACGCCAGTCGGCTTACCGCCTCACTGCAGCCGGTGTAGGGCACACCCAGCGCGTCGAGCTTGGCCTGAACAGTGCCGTCCTCCCCGTACGTCCCGTGCAGCGCGAGAAACACCACGTCTGTTTTTGGAGGCAGCCGAAACTCACCGTCCACGGGATCGATTTCGCTCACCCGGTGACCCAGACTTCGCAGCGCTTCCGCCACTGCCGAGCCGGACTGGAGTGACACCTCCCGCTCCTCTGATGGTCCACCCAGCATCACGCAAATATCTAGTGGCTCAATCATCCCGATCCTCCCCGCCGATGATTTGCACCTCGGTCTTCAACTCGATGCCGCGCTCAGTCAACGCCCTCTCCCGGATGCGACCGATCAACCGTAGAATATCACCCGCCGTCGCGCCGCCCTTGTTGACGATGAAGTTGCCGTGTTCCTCAGACACCATCGCGCCGCCCTCACTCGCACCCTTGAGGCCAAGCTCATCGACCAGCTTTCCGGCGGGGATGTCCTCCGTGTTTTTAAAAATGCAGCCGGCACTGCGCGCCTTGGGCTGGCTACCCCAGCGCTGTTTACTAAACTCGGCCATGCGGGCGGCGATGGCCTCGGCGGTGTCCGACTCTCCCTTCAGCACCGCGCCCAGTGCAATATGATTATTCAACAGCGGACAGCTCCGGTACGCAACCTCGATCGAGTCCGTCGGCATTTCGAACACCTTGCCGGTGAGATCCATGAACAGCACCGTCTCCACCACGTCGAACAGTTCGCCGCCCATCGCGCCGGCGTTCATACGCAGCCCGCCGCCTATGCTGCCCGGGATGCCCTCGAGAAACTCCATCCCCGCCAGGCGACAGCGCTTGGCCTCGGCGGCCACGTTTTTCATCTTTGCGCCTGCGCCACACTTCAACCTCGACCCGCTCGGTTCAATGTCAGTGAATGGAGCCTGGCTCAATCGTACCGTCAACCCTCGCACACCGGAGTCAAGTGGGAGAAAATTCGATCCGCGCCCAAGCACCGTCACCGGTAGTCCCCTCTCACGACAAGCAGCCAGTAACGCCGAGAGGCCGGCCTCGCTTTTGGGCTCGGCGAAAAAGTCGGCCCGTCCGCCTGCTCGCATGGTCGTCATTTCGGCCAGCATGTAATCCGGCTTGACCACCGTCGCGTCGGCGGCGGCTTTCTCGAGCAGTGCTTTCACATCCTCCGACACAGGCGCTGCGACCCCGGCGCTCATGCGGCTACCTCCTTCCCCTTTGGCAGGGCAAACATTAGTTCGTCCCCGGCATCATCCTCCCAGCCGCACGCCTCGGAAATCCGTTGCACGACCTCCCCGGTGGCCTGCGCCGACTTCCACTGTTTCATCGCGCCAGCCATGGCCTCGAGCCTGGCCGGGCTGCCGAACAACTCGCTCAATTGGCTGACGAGCAGGTTGGACGTCAGTTGCTTCTGGTGAAAACACCGCGCCGCACCAATGTCCACGAACGACCGGGCATTGAGCCGTTGATGGTCGTCCACTGCGGTAGGGTATGGGATCAATATTGCCGGCAGCTCCATCGCCGAAAATTCAGCAAGCGACGACGCCCCCGAGCGGCTCAACGCCAAGTCGGCCGCGCCCAGCGCATATTCCATCTCGGTCAAAAACGGTCGCACTACGGCGCTCAGGCCAAGCGCATCGTACGCCTGCCGAACCGGCTCAACGCTGCCGGTGCCGGTCAGGTGGATGAACTGCAGTTCCGGCAACGCCTTGGCCAAGCGCGGCAACGCCCCGACCAGCGCCTGGTTGATCGACTGCGCCCCCTGACTGCCGCCCATCACGAGCAACACCGGCCGGTGATCGGCCAGGCCAAGCGAGGTTCGTGCATCGGCCTTTTCGATCGGCTCCAATGCCGAGCGCACCGGCAGACCGGTGGCGCGAATATTGGTGCTCAGCACCCTCGGCATTGCGGAGGGGAACTGGACGAACACCTCGTCGGCCAGCGGCGCCAGTAGCTTCACCGCACGGCCCGGGATAGCATTGGCCTCGTGCAGAAAAATACGGGCGCCTATCATCTTCCCGGCGATCACCGGCGGCGCGCTGGTGAACCCGCCCATCGCCAGCACGGCATCGGGGGGCTTGTCGCAAAAAAGTTTTCGGCATTGGCCAAGCGACGACCAAAAACAGGCGGCAAACAGGGGCAGATTGCCGCTGAGAGCGACCATCGGTAGCGATTCGACCTCCATTCCGTATGCCGACTTGACCGCCGTCTGGTCCACCTCCTTCGGGCTGACGAGCAGCGTGACATCGCAGCCGCGAGCCACGAACGTATCCCCCACGGCCAGACCAGGGAACAGGTGTCCGCCGGTTCCGCCGCAAGCGATGGCAATACGCTTGGCCAAAGGATTCATGCTCATGACTTCGCCCGGAACGGTGAGTACCCGCCAGGATCGTTTGCCCCAGCCGTCTTGACTTGACCCTCACGGCTCGCAAACCGCGCAACACTCAACAGCACCCCGACGCAAAACAGCATCACCACGAGGTTCGTGCCACCACGGCTGATGAACGGCAGCGGGAGCCCCTTGTTGGGCAGCGTACCGGTCACCACGCCGATATTGATGAACCCCTGCAGGCTAATCAGTAGCGTCATCCCGGAAGCCAGCAGAAAACCAAAAAAGTCGCGCGACCGCATGGCGATATATGCCCCGCAAACCACGAACAGCACGAACGCCACCACGATTCCCATCGTGGCCATCAGGCCAAGCTCCTCACCGATTACCGAGAATATGAAGTCGGTCTGGTTCTCCGGCACGAAGCCAAGCTTCTGGCGTCCGTTACCAAGGCCAAGGCCGGTTGTCCCGCCTGAACCAAGCGCAATTAGCGACTGCCAAGTCTGGTAGCCAACCCCCTGTTTCGTGCCCTCGGGATCGAGCCAGCTCATAATGCGGTTCAGCCGAACCGTGTTTTGCGACAACAGGAAACCACTGGCCGCTCCCAGCACGATCACCGGCGGAACCATGTATCGTAGCTTAGTTCCGGCCAGGAACAGCATCATCCCGCACACCGTGGCTAGCAGCACCGTCGCACCCCAGTCCGGCTCGATGAAAATCAACCCAAGGAACAACGTCAGCACCATCCCGGGAATGAGCAGACCGTACTTGAACGTGCCCATCCCGCGGCCCTTGCGTTCACAGTAGTGGGCCAGCGCAACGATGACGGCCAGCTTGGCAAACTCAGACGGCTGGAACGTCGTGCCGGGCAACTGAAGCCAACGGCGGGCGCCGTTGCGCTCCAGTCCGATACCGGGAATCATCAACGCCAGCAACAGGAGCAACGCCAACACAAGCGCCAGCACAGAGACTTTTTTCAGCACCTGGTAGTCGACCATAGCCATGCCAAGGCAGACGACCAGCCCGATGCTGCACCACAGTACCTGCGACCCCCAAAACGGTCCCCCCCGGTGAAACATCGTGGCGCTGTAGAGCATCACTAACCCCAGCGCAAGCAGGGCGGAAACGACAAACACCAGCGTAGTCGAGGCAAACTTCATCAGGACCACTTGCTCCGGTGGCTACTCGTTCGCCACCGGTAATGGGATGATCAGCTTTTGCCCCACACGAATTTCGGCGGATTTAAGATTGTTAGCATCTCGAATCGCCTTCCACGTCGTTTTGTGTGCCTTGGCGATGTTGTAGAGGTTGTCGCCCGACTTGACCTCATACACCATAGTTCCCTCAGGTAATACCTGCTCGGATGGTTTCGGTGGCTTCGCGGGGATTTTTAGTACTTGGCCAATTGCAATGCGATTTGGATCCGCAGCCGGGTTGGCCTTGATAACAGCCTGCACCGTCACGCCAAATTTGCGCGCGATGGTGGTAAAGTTGTCGCCCTTGGCCACCACATACTCCTCCTCGCCGGTGGCCACTGGCACCTCGGGCTCACCCGTTGGCTCTGGGATCAATGGTACAATGTCTTCCGCCGCGACCGTGTCGCGTGTGACAGGTGGCGGCTTGGATTCACCTGTCGCAGCGCCTGGAAGCGGCGGGGCGGCAGTCACGGCGTTGGTATTCGCAGCGGGCTCATTCCCCACGCTTACCTCATTGGTTTGTCCCAACTGAGACGCCACCCCTCCCCCAATGGGTGGCAAAACCGGAATAGCGTTGGTGTCGGCCATCGTGCTGGGTGTCGATTGTTCCGGACGGCAGCCGGAGAACAACAGCCCTCCGAGGAAAACCACGTGCACTGCCACGATGATCATCACCATCTGCAGGCCGGAACGGTTATTGGCTTTCTGCTCGAGCAGGGAACTTTTAGGTCGTAGGGGATTATGACTGGACATGATTATTTACTCCTTGGTTGATTGAAAAAAAATCTGGCGCGCTTGACCAATCGCGCAGGGCGGGAATACAAGATATAGTGGTTGGAAGATGGATTTCATCGCGACAAGACGTGTGGAATTTTTGAGGCTGAACCTGCGTTGCCGGTGCTTTCAGCTTCCGTTGAAGTACCGGCCAAGAGTTCGACTGAGCGCCGGAACATCTCGCCACGATGTTGATAGCCGTTGACGCTACCGGAATCCTCACTCGCTGGCGAGAGTAAAATAACGTCGCCCTCCTCGGCCATCTCCGCGCTCTGGAGGACTGCTTCCTCCAGCGAATCCACCAAGAGGCAGGGTGTAAAAAGACTCCATGCTGCTCGCAGATTTTCACGGGTTTCACCCATCAAAAATACCGCCTTAACCCTCTGTGAAAGCAGCGGGCCGATATCGTGATACGCCCCGCCCTTGTCTCGACCACCTGCCAGCAGCCAAATGTTTTGATTGCCCCCAGAGCCTGATTTCATTGAGGAAAGTGACTTCTTGAGCGCGGCAAGATTGGTGCAACGGGAGTCATTAATGTAGCTGACCCCATCCAACTCGGCCACAAGTTCACACCGGTGCGGCAGCGGCGGGTGATTCCTGAGGATATCCACCGATTGCTCCAGCGGAATCCGAAACACGCGCCCGACGGCCAGCGCGGCCATCAGAATCTCCGCGTTGTGTGCCCCCTGCAACTGGCACTCGGTGAAGTCCATCAGTGGGCCCTCCCAACCCGGCACCCGGCTCACGATCAGGCCGCGATCCAGCGAAATGTCAGCTCGACGGTTGCTCGCGCTGAAGTTGATGATCTTGGATGGTATTTCGATGCCAAGCGATCGAATTTGCGCCAGCGCCTCGCTCTGGATGATTGCCCAGTCAAACGGCTGCTGGTTGGCGAATATCCGTGCCTTGGCCTTCACGTACTCCGCCATGCTCCCGTAGTGATCCATGTGATCCGGCGCGATGTTCGTCACCACGGCGACCGTTGGGCTGAAAAACTGTGTCAACTCGAGCTGGAACGAGTTGACCGCAAGGATTAGGTAATCCAGCTCCTTCGATTCTTCCACGGCATCGCAAATGGGGTAGTCCACCTTTCCGGCCAGCCGGGTCTCCCGTTGGCCGCCAATCAGTATTTGCTCGATCAGTTTCGCCGCCGGGGTTTTGCCGTTGGTACCAGTCACAGCGATGTTGAGGCAGCGCAACTTCTGTGAACCAAGTTCCAACTCCCCGATCATGGGGAGATCCGCCTTACTCAGGGCACGTACCCAGGCTGTTTCGCGAATGCCCCCCACGCTAATGACGCTCAACTCGACGCCGTCGAGCAGCTTCGCCAAGGGCTTGGTCAAGCCAAGGTGCACCTCCACACCCAGCTTCGTCAACGGCTCGATCTCGCGGCGAAGCAGATCGTCCTCCTTGCAATCCACCGCCACCACCGAGGCACCGTTATCGCAGAGCAACCTGCAGGCCGCCCGGCCGCGCGAACCGAGGCCGACCAACAAAACCCGCTTGCCCTTCAACTTGAACATGACTGCCTGACTTACCTCAATTTCAGGGTGCTCAAGGCGAGCACCGCAAAAAGAATTCCTAAAATATAAAACCGAGCGACCACCTGCGACTCGTACCACCCTTTTTTCTCAAAGTGATGATGCAGCGGCGCCATAAGGAATACGCGCTTTCCCTCGCCGTATTTTCGCCGTGTGTGCTTGAACCAACCGGTCTGGATCAAGACCGAAATGGCCTCAAGCACGAACACACCCCCCGCGATCACCAGCACAAACGGCTGGTGAATCAGCACCGCAATTACGCCGAGCACACCGCCCAGTGCCAGCGACCCGGTATCTCCCATGAACACCTGGGCCGGATGACAGTTGAACCAGAGAAACCCCAGCCCGGCCCCCACCATGGCTGCGCAGAACACCGTCAACTCCCCTGCCCCCTCGACGTATGGCACGCGCAGATACTCGGCCATGATCTTGTTACCGGCGATGTAGGTGAAAATGATGAAAACAAAAGTGACAATCAGCGTGCAGCCAATAGCCAATCCATCGAGGCCGTCGGTAAGGTTCACAGCATTGGAGCTGCCCACGATGGCAGCAGTGGTGATCAGCAGGCCAACGAATCCTACACCGGCAAACACGATCTCACCGCTGTAAAACGGGACTACCAATTTCCCGACCAAGTCACTCTTGGTTGGGTGATGCCACAGGTACACGCCGATGAAGAGGCCCAGCGCCAGTTGCACTAACAGCTTCACTTTCGACTGGATGCCGGCCTTGTCCTGCTTGGTGAGCTTGACCCAATCGTCATAAAAGCCCAACGCCGCCAGCACCACCACCGACATCAGGCTCAGTGCAAGGAACTCGTTCCACTTGGCCCAGAGCAGCACCGTCACATCCAGCGCCAGCACGATCATGACCCCCCCCATCGACGGCGTGCCCTTTTTGCTGAGCACCCGCGCATCCAGACCGCCGGCTTCCTCGGCCTTATCCTTGTAGTTCTGGCCGAATTTGAGCCGCTTAAGCAGGGAGATAATCTTGGGGCCAAACCACCAGCAAAACAGTAGCGCCGTGACCGCCGCGCCGGCTGTTCGGAAAGTGATATACTGGAACACCCGCAGGAAGGAGAGCCAGTCCGCCCAGGCGGTGTAGCCATTTTCGGCCAACCACTGCGGAGCTTGGCTGAGGTAAAAAAACATTCTGTAATCTCTACGGCTTCATAGCCTCCTTGAGTGGCTCGATGATGCGTTCCATTCTTGCCGCCCGGCTGCCTTTGATCAGCACCAAGTCACCAGAACTCAGCTTAACAGCCAGCGCTTGACCAGCCACATTGATGTCATCGAAAGCCGCCACGTTTGCCAGACCCTCCTCCTGCGCCGCACGTACCATCTTGTTCGCCCATTGTCCCACGGCTACCAATCCATCCATGCCAAGCCTGGCCGCAAGCCGGCCCACCTCAACATGGGCGAACTCGCTGGCTTGTCCAAGCTCGGCCATGTCGCCGAGAATGGCAATGCGTTTTCCCTTAGTCGGAAACAACCCCATCGTCTCTAAAGCCGCCAGAAGGGAGTCCGGATTGGAGTTGTAGGCGTCGTTGATGATGCGGACACCGCCGAGTGTCTGCATCTCCATTCGCATCGACGCCGGACGGCAACACTGCAGGCCCTGGTCCAGCTCCTCCCGGCTCAGGCCCAGCTCCGCCGCAAGCGCTATTGCGAGCGCGGCGTTCCGGGCGTTTTGATGGCCCAGCAGGTTGACGCGGTAGGCTCCGCTCCAATCTCCCTTTGGCGAAAGCAGTTCGAAAGTCGTCCCATCGTTGTTCAACACGGTGCCGGTGAGCTGCCAGTCGCAGTCCTCCCCCTCCCCGACCGTGACGACCGCTGCCCGACAGCGGGCACGGATGGCCTCCAGCCCCTCGATATCTCCATTAACAAACAGGCAGCCCTCCGGCGGCAGCGCCTCTGCCAGCGCCCCTTCCTCCTCTATCACTCCGGCCAGATCGCCGAAAAACTCCAGATGCTCTCGCCCGATGCTCGTCAGCACACCGTACCTTGGCCGGATGAGTTGCAGTAGCGGCTGCAGTTCGCCGGGATGATTCGAGCCGACCTCGAGCACCGCCGCCTCGTGGGCCTCGCGTAACCGCAGCAACGTGAGCGGCACGCCGATGTCGTTGTTGAAACTGGCCTCACTCGAGAGTGTCTCGAGTCGCTGCCCAAGCACCGTGGCCAAAATTTCCTTAGTGCTGGTCTTACCGTTGGAACCGCCAACCGCGATAATTGGCAGCTCAAAATCCTGCCGGTAATTGGCGGACAGTCGGCCAAGTGCATGCCGCGTCTCCTCCACTTCGATCATCGGCCCGTGGACCTTCTCTTGGCCAAGCCGTGAACGGCTGACCACGGCAGCCTCCGCCCCCTGGCCAAGCGCATCTTTGAGGTAATCGTGCCCGTCAAACCGGTCGCCGCAAATCGCAATAAACAAATCACCCTTCCTGGCCAGGCGCGAGTCGGTGCAGACACGACGGATACTCGACGAGCGTTGGCCCGCGACGAGCTGCCCGTTGCAGCTCTCCTCCACAAAACCTAACGTCCGGGGTTCCATCATCTCAACACCACCCGGGGTTTCTGCTCCGACATCGGCTTTACCGGCATCGACGCCTCGAGACCGAGATAGTTGGCCGACTTCTCAGCAATCACCTTGAATGTCGGACCTGCCACCACGCCGCCGTAGTATCCGTTGTGCGGTTCATCCACAAATACACCGATGCACAACTTGGGATTCTCAGCCGGCAAGAATCCGATGAATGACGAAAAATATTTATCGGGCTCGTAGCCGCGCCTTGTCTTCGACGGCTTTTGCGCCGTACCAGTCTTACCGGCAACAGTATAGTTCTCGAGCCAAGCCTGGCGCGCAGTGCCCTCGGCAGAGACCACCGTTATCAGCGTCTTCACCATTTGCTGCGCTGTCTCGTCGTGAATCACCTTGCGAACCACGGTCGGTTTATACTGCATCACGACATTCCCATCCCGATCCAACAGCCGATCCACTAGCAGCGGCCGCATCAGGTTACCACCGTTGGCCATTGCGGACATTGCCATCACGAGCTGTAAAGGTGTAGCTGCGATCTCGTGGCCCATCGGAATTCGGGAGATCGACAACTTGCTCCAGCTCCTAACCGGATGAAGGATTCCGCGCACCTCCCCTGGCAACGGCACACCGCTGCGCTGGCCAAAGCCCAACTCGGAAATATATTTGTGCAGCCGAGATGCCCCCAGTTTCATCGCAACCTTGGCCGTGCCGATGTTGGACGACTTGGTGATAATCTCCCGAACTGACAATTCGCCGTACGCATGGTGGTCGCGCAGCACCTTGCCAGCGAAATAAAGGCGGCCGTTCTCGCAGTGGAACCGATCGTGTAACCGCACCACGCGCTCGTTGAGCGCGCCTGACACCGCCACGATCTTGAAGGTCGAGCCCGGCTCAAACACGTCGGTGATCACCCGGTTACGACGGTTGGCCGCGCTGGAGTCGCCCGGCTTATTGGGATCGAACGTCGGCCGGTTGGCCAGCGCTAGAATCGCGCCGGTTTGCGGGTTCACTACCACTATACAGGCGCTTGCCGGCGTGTGCTTCGCGCAAAGCGCTTCGAGCCCCTTCTCGACTATGTACTGGACGTTGGCATCGATCGTCAGTACCACGTTCATACCGTCGCGCGGCTTCACGTTGTACTCGCGGAATGCCACCACCTCGCGACGGCTACGATCGGTCTCGGTCTCGCGCCAACCGCGCACCCCCTCGAGCTCCGAGTCTAGCATTATCTCGACGCCGTGCTTCCCCTCGAGACCGACCATCGGCACGCTGGAACCCTCCGGATCGCGCACGCCGACAAATCCGGTCACGTGCGCGGCAAGATTACCGCTGGGATAAACTCGCAACTGCGAATCGACCCGCTCGCAAAACACGGAGCGCCTGACATTGTAATATTTTAGCCGCTCCTTGCGGGGCTGTGACTTCACATCAACACCGAACTCGATGTGCGCCAGTGCGTTGGTGATGCCTCGCCAATCCTCGAGCAGTACCTTGCGCTTGAGTACAACGTGCTTGTCCTCGCGCTGGCGACCTTCCGCATCGGTGTACACGCGACGCTGCATGCGCTTGGCCAACTCGGTCTCGCTCCTTCCAAGAAATGGAGCGATCGCCCTTGCCACGAGCTGCTGATGGGTGCCCATCAAAGACGGGTCAGCGCACACCGTCTTAGCAATACGGCTCGTGGCCAGCACCGTGCCCCGGATGTCCAGAATATCACCGCGCCTTGAGGCTTGAATCACCTTGCGGCGCGTATTGTCCAGCGCGTGCGCAGCGTGCTTGTCGTGCTGGAGCACCTGAATATCCACCAACCTCACCCCGAGTCCCACATAACCGGCCGTTATAAGTGAGACCAGTATCATCACCCTTCCCCGGTGAGCGTTGGCTGCGACCGTTGCCACGTCAGTGTGTGAACAGGTTTCTTTTCATGTCCGTCACGGCCGTTTCCGGCGCGGCTTGTTGGCTACCGTTCGGTATTCCCCCGGTTTGCTTTGCTTCAGCTCCTTGGCGTCTAGCGGAAGATCAGAGAGTCGCAGCAGCTGCTCCGGCTGCGGCATCGCCAGCCCCAGCCCGAGTTTGCGAACCCGGTCATAAAGATTCTGTGTCGAACGCATCTCGGCTCGCACCTGCTGCCAGCCTTCGTTGTCTCCCTTGAGCAGTTCGAGTCGCATCTCCTTTTTTCGAACCTCGGTGCCGATTTGGTGAATCTGCGACTTCTGCCACACGTACCCCATCGCCGTGCCCCCGAGTAACAGGCATAACAGCACGGCCCTAATCCAAGAGCCAACGATCAGCGGGGAGTCATATTTTTTTCGATTGCGCGACATGTGCGGTTAAAGTTTCTCAACTGCCCGAAGCTGGGCGCTGCGGCTTCGCGGGTTTCGCTCGAGCTCGTTAGCGCCCGGCCTGATCGCCTTGCGGCTTAGTTCCCGGGCCAAAGGCTCGCGTGGCTCACGCAGTTCCGGCACATCGACCCCGCCGCAAACCGTGTATGGCCTAGCCAGGCGGCGGCTGAAATGTTTCACCAACCGGTCCTCGCCGGAATGGAACGTGATCACCGCTAGGCGGCCGCCTGGCTTGAGCAACGTCCAGGCAACGTCCAGCCCGGCTTGCACCTGGCCAAGCTCGTCGTTCACCGCCATACGTAACGCCTGAAACACGCCGGTCGCCGGATGCGTGCGCGCACCTCTCCGAGGGCAAGTCCGCTCCACAGTCTCGGCCAGTTGCGTGGTGGTTTCGAGTCTCTGCATGTTGCGTTGTTCAACAATGGCCCGGGCAATGCGGCGCGACCGGCGCTCCCCGCCTAGTTCCCAAAAAATCCTCGCCAACTCCTCGGCCTCTAGCTCGTTCACCAATTGCTCGGCACGCACCGGCTGCCGCCGATCCATCCGCATGTCCAGCGGTCCTTTGGCCTGAAAGCTGAAACCTCGCTCCGCCTCGTCGAGCTGAGGCGTACTTACCCCGAGATCCAGTAGCACCCCATCGCAACTCCCCTTGGCCAGACACTTGCCCATCTCCGCAAACGATGCCCGGTGCAGTTCCAGCCGATCGCCAAATTTGGACAGACGCTTGGCCGCAGCCGCAAGCGCCCGGTCGTCGTGGTCGAACGCAACTAGGCGGCCATCCGGATTGCTTTTCTCGAGGATCGCCTCCGCATGCCCACCGCCACCAACCGTTCCATCCACGTAGAGCCGGCCCGCTGCCGGTTGAAGCGCCGAGATCGCTTCCTCCAGCAGAACCGGTTCGTGTATGAATTCCGTCACAAGTCATTGTCATCCTCAACGGGAACAATCTCCTTCACGATAGAGGCATATTCTTCGTAGCTCCACGCCACTCGTCCGTCCACGTACACGTCCGTCTTATAGTCCTTGGCCATCTCGATCGCCTCATCCAACTCGGTGGAGCTCATTTGTACTGGTGTGTCCTGCGCCACTTTTTCGGGGGCAACCTTCAGCGCAGTGACAGACGACCCGGCTATGATTCCAGCCGGCCAAAATGACTTGAAAGCTAGCATCCAACGCCACGACTGGCGTGACACCCACCGCAACATCTGGTTCAACGACTCAAATCTACCTCGCATGCGTTCGGACCACGAACTTCTCGACGGTTCCTCCGCGATAAGACTTGGGCGGTATTGTTCCACCCCCTCACCGGTACGCACCGCGAGGTCCGACCCAGTCAGGTCGTTCCGGACAACCCGCACACGCGATGGGCTTATGCGGCTGTAAACCTCAACCTGCTCCCTGTCCCGCGGCTTGGCTTCCTCTTGACGAAGGTCCAAATGATTCCCCGGCCCAGATGGCTTCGACTCAATCTCGGGCAGCTCGAGAAAACCAAATTCACCCTGCCCCAAGTCCTGCACCGCTGGCCGAACCAGCGCCATCGGCTCCGGATGGTCAAACTCCCCTCCCTCCCCATCGGCCAAGCCCTCCTGGCTATGCCCAATCCTGCGAGAGAAAAACTTCTCCCTTGGCCCCTCGAGGGTTCCACCAACCGAAAGATATTGCATCAGGTTCATAGATTTAAATTCTTGATGGCCGCTGCCGCGACTGCCTCATCGCCCTTGTTGTTTTCCTTGAATCGGCCCGGCTCCCAGATTTCGAACTTGTTGAGTCGCCCCACAAACAAGGCCTCCTTCCGTAGCCCGGCCTCGGCCGCCAATTCCTCCGGCAAACAAAGCCGCCCCACTTTGTCCAGTTTTATTTGAGCCGAGTTTCCCCCTATCACCCTTTCCACAGCTGCCACATCGTCATCGGAAAGCGACATTTCATTTAACTTATCCAACAGCAGATTTAAACGGGTGGGCGGCAAAACCAAAAGAAACTGCCGTTCCCTCAAAGGCCATAGGATGACGGATAACTCGATTTTTTCGCGCCACTTGGAAGGGACCATAACACGCCGGCTTCCATCAATTCCGTGATGGAATCGACCGGAATAAACGGTCGTCGGCTGGTCTTGGGTTGCAGACATAATAGGTTGCTCGGACACCAAAATGGCCCTAAGCGCCCCGAATTTTCCCGTTTTCTACCGTTCTCTCCCCATATCGTCAACCAATTTTTCAAAAAAAATGAACTTTTTTTATTGGCTCTTAACCGTCCCGAATTTCGATATTTTAGAGCTTTTCGATGTTTCTTCCTACTGGCCAAGTGGCTTGGCTTGGCAATGTTTGGTCCCAGTACGCTCTGCGGACCACTGCGGCTCGGCCTCCGCTGCGTTGAAACCAACTCCAAAACCGGCTAGTAGATGCCGCCGTGCGGACGGCCAATTTCGACTATCCACTCCCCCAGGAACTCATAGCCCAGCATCCCATCGAGCAACGGGACGCCTCCCGCTTGCTGACACTGGATCGCTCCAACGGTGCCGTCTCGCACCGGCAGTTTACCGACTTGGAGGAGTTGCTCCGGGCGGGCGACGTGTTGGTGGCAAACAACTCGCGCGTTATCCCGGCTCGCGTACGCGGTCAAAAGGAAGGCGACGGCGCCCGGGTAGAAATCCTGCTCACCGAGGAACATACGCCCGGTGAGTGGTGGTGCATGCTGCGACCCGGTAAACGCATTCGCAACGGGACTCGCATCCAGTTGCACGACCTCGATGGCCGCCCCACTCCTCACTGGGTCGTGTCTATCGACAAGAACGACACCGGCAAATATCTTATACGGCTTCCGCAATCGCCGGGCATGCATGAACTCCTGCAGGCCATCGGCGAGACACCATTACCACCGTACATCGAGCGCGCGCCGGTCGACACCTTCGCCGATCGCGAACGTTACCAGACATTGTACGCCAAGACCGACGGCTCGGTCGCCGCGCCGACGGCAGGGCTGCACTTTACCGATGCGCTGCTCGACCGACTCCGTGCGAAGGGTGTGACGTTCGCGGAGGTGACGCTACACATCGGGCCCGGAACGTTTCAGCCGGTGGAGTGCGATCACATCGAGGATCACACGATGCACGAGGAGCGTTTCGACATCAGCTCCGCCACCGCCAGGACCGTCAACCAAGCCAAAGCCGAGGGGCGGCGGGTGGTCGCGGTTGGCACTACGAGCATGCGCGTGCTTGAGTCGGCCGCGGATGATTCCGGTCGCATCGAGCCGCAGCTTGGCCGCACGGATATTTTCATTTATCCGCCGTACGATTTCCGAGTGGTCGATGCGTTGCTGACAAACTTTCACCTGCCCAAATCCACGCTACTGATGCTGGTAAGCGCGTTTTCACAGCCGGGCGGCACCGGGGGCCGAGAACACGTGCTGCGCGCCTACGCCGAGGCGGCTGCCGAGCGGTATCGTTTTTTCAGCTACGGCGACGCGATGTTTTTGTATTGAATGAGATCGAGCCATCCATTCGTGTCAATCAACATGGCGATGTCAGCCGACGGCAAAATTGCACCGCCGCACCGACGATTTGTCGAGTTTGGTAGCCGCCGCGATCACGCCAACCTGCTCGCGCTCCGGGCCACCGCCGACGCGGTGATGTGCGGCGCTCGCACGGTGGACTCCGCCCCGGTAACGCTGGATGCCGGCGGCGCGGCATACGAGCAGCGGCGGCTTCGTGCCGGCTTGGCCAGGCAGAATTTGCGGATCGTCGTGAGCGGCTCCGGCTCTGTTAATTTACGGGCGGCGATTTTCCAACACCAAGTTTCGCCGGTCATTGTGATGGCCTCGGGCCAGGCACCGAAGTCACGCTTGGCCAAGTTGGAGCGTCTGGCCAACTGCGTGAAAGTTTTCGGCGAAAAGAGTGTCTCGCTTGGCCAGGCGCTTGGCTGGCTCCGGCGTGAGTGGGCCGTCAAGCGACTGCTCTGCGAAGGCGGTGGGGAACTCAACTTCGAGTTAATCCGACTTGGCCTCGTGGATGAGTTGCACCTGACGCTCTGTCCGCGAGTCATCGGCGGGCGAGATGCGCCAACGATCGCCGACGGCAAAGGATTCGCCAGCTTGGCCAAGACGGCGAACCTGAAGATGACCCGTCAACGCCGCATCGGCGACGAGCTGTTTACGACGTGGTGCGTCAGGCCAAAAGCTCGTTGACAACACGAGCCCCCTGCACGCTGGTCAGGCGCTGATCGAGTCCCTGATAGCGGTAGGTGAATCGCTCGTGGTCGAGGCCAAGACACTGCAGCACCGTGGCATTGAGGTCGTTAATGTGAACTGGGTCGCGCACGATGTTGTAGCAGAAGTCATCGGTCTCGCCGTGCACATGACCCTTCCGGATCCCACCGCCGGCCATCCACATGGTGAAGCAGCGGCCGTGATGGTCGCGCCCGTGGTTGTCCTTGGTCAGCGCACCCTGCGAGTAAATCGTCCGGCCGAATTCACCGCCACAAATCACGAGTGTGTCCTCGAGCATGCCACGCTGCTTGAGGTCCTTCACCAATGCGGCAGTGGGCTGATCGATATCCTCGCATTGGTAACGGACATCGCGCGGACAGTTGCCGTGCTGATCCCAACCGCGATGGAACAACTGCACGAACGGCACGCCGCTCTCGAGCATGCGCCGCGCGAGGATGCAGTTGTAGGCGTACTTGCCCGGCTTTTTGGAATCCTTGCCGTACAGGTCGAAGACATGTTCCGGCTCGGACTTGAGATCGGTCAACTCCGGCACGCTGGCCTGCATGCGAAACGCCATCTCGTACTGGGCAATACGCGCCTGAATTTCCGCGTCGCGAGTTTCGGCGAACTTGGCCTCATTCACAGCCTTGATGCTATCAAGGATCGCCCGACGCGAATCGCGGTTGATGCCCGGCGGGTCGTTGAGGAAAAGCACCGGCTCGCCGGAACTGCGGAACTTGACGCCCTGGTGTCTCGACGGCAGGAAGCCGCTCCCCCAAAGCCGCGAGTAGAGCGCCTGGCTGCCGCCGCGCCCCTTCGAGATCATCACGATGTACCCGGGCAGATTGTCGCTTGGGCTGCCGAGGCCATAGTTGAGCCACGCCCCCATGCTCGGGTGGCCAAGCTGCTGTGTGCCGGTGTGGATGTAGGTGATCGCCGGATCGTGGTTGATTGCCTCGGTGTTGACGCTACGGATGAGCGTCATCTCGTCGGCGAGCGAGGCGATGTGCGGCAATATCTCGCTGTAATACGCGCCGCTCTGCCCGTGCTGCTTGAACTCAAACATCGGCGCAACGCACGGGAACGACTTCTGCCCGGATGTCATGCCAGTGATACGCTGGCCCTGTCGGATGGAGTCCGGTAACTCGATGCCGTGAACCTTGCGGATGCCCGGCTTGTAGTCGTACATGTCGATGTGCGACGGGCCGCCGGAGAAGAACAGGTAAATCACCCGCTTGGCCTTGGGCATGAAATGCGGGTCACCCAGTGCGCCGCCGTGGCGTCTGGCTGCGGCGTTGAGCAGGCCCGGCTGGGCGAGCGACGCGAGACCAAGCGCACCCATGCCGCGCGCGCCGAGGTTCAGGAACTTGCGCCGGTCGAGCAGATGATCAGAATTGAATAATGGAATCATGTGTCACTCCTTGGTGATGACTTCGTCGAGATTGAAAATGGCGCTGGCCACGGTAGTCCAGGCAGCGTGCCGGGCCAAGTCGAGTGACTCGTCACGCCCGGTCTCGCCAAACTTCAGCAGCTCCCCGGCGCGCTTAGTGTCAGCGCTGAATTCCTTAAGCTGACTGTCGTACAAGTTGCGGAACACGCGTTTTCGCAACTCATCCGCCGGGCGCGCCGTGGCGAGCATAAACGCATAGTCGAGCTGCGAGTCGAAGTCCGCCCCGCCCTGCTGCAGTACCCGCTGCGCGAATACACGCGCCGCCTCGACGAACTGCACATCGTTCATCGTCACCAATGCCTGCATCGGCGTGTTGGTGCGCGGCCGTTGTATGACGCATTTTTCGCGCGTCGGCGCGTCGAACGCCATCATGTTGGGCATTGGCGCGGAGCGCTTCCAGTAGGTGTACATAGATCGGCGGTACAGTTTCGCGCCTTTGTCCGGCTTGTAAAACAGGCCGCCGTTTAGCGCGACCTCGTTCCAGATGCGCGGCGGCTGGTACGGTTTAACGCTCGGCCCGCCGATCCTGCCGTTAAGCACGCCACTCACGGCGAGCGCATTGTCGCGGATGAACTCACCCTGCAGCCGCAACCTCGGCGCATGCGAGAGAAACACATTCTCGGGGTCGCGCCGGAGCTGTTCCGCCGTAGCGGCGGACTGCTGCCGGTATGTCGCCGACAGAAGCATCTGCTTTAACATGCGCTTCACGTTCCAGCCGCCATCGGCGAAGTCGCGCGCCAGCCAGTCGAGCAGGCCCGGGTGACTCGGCAACGCGCCGCGTGTTCCGAAGTCTGACACCGTCGTCACCAGCCCCGCGCCGAAGATCATCGACCAGTAACGGTTCACCGCCACGCGGGCCGTCAGCGGATGGTCGTCATCAGCGATCCACTTAGCCAAGCCAAGCCGCTTTGCCGGTGCCCCCTCAGGCAACGCCGGCAGCACGGCCGGGATACCGGGTGAAATCTCCTCGTCCTTTTTCGGCGATGCGTAATGACCCCGCTCAAGCAAATAGGTTTTGCGCGGCTTGGCCAAGTCGCCCATCGTCATCACCGTAACGATCGACTTATCGTAGTCGGTCACCGCCTTCTCAGCGGATTTGATCCTGGCATCCAGTTCGCGGCCAAGCGGCCAGACGGATTTTTTGTAGTAGTCACACAATTGTGTAATGTCCCCGGCCTTCAGCACATCCGCACGAAGGTGGGCCAGGATATTCTCCGGCAGACCGGAGCCGCCCAGCTTGAAATAAAATCCTGCCGGGCCGCCGTTGTTGACGATCTTGAGCAGCAAATGGTTTTCGCCCTTAGCCAACTTCAGGTTGGCCTTCTCCTGGTCCGCCGCCGGGCCGCGGTCCACATTCTTGGCGAGCACCTGACCGCCGTTGAGGAACACCTTGATCGCGTCGTCACTGCCAAGCGACACGGCCACCTCCTGCATCATTGAGGACTTCACTGTCCGGTAAAAATAGGCCGCACTGCGATCGGGAATGGCGACAGTGTGCACCTTACCATCCTCGTAGGTGCGGGCCTCCCATTTTTTGCCGCCGTGGCCCTTGGCCAGGTCCACCTTCTTTTCCGGCCCCCAATCCTTATTGAACGCCTGGTTTTTGTCCTTGCCCGTGAAGCTGCCGAGAAACTGCCAGCCGCCAAACTCGGGCGGATGCGGCAGCTCGTTGGTACGGTTGTCCGCAATCCACTCGTCCATCTCCTGCTCGGTCGGCTTGGCCTTGGCTCGCTCACTCTTTATGGCAGCTACCTTGTCGCGCCGTTGCTGCAACTCTGAACTCTCGGCCATGCTGGGTACCTTGACCATCGGGGCCGAGTTGCCGTTGCGCGTTTGATTGCCGGCGTCGGAGTTGATGTTGAAGTAGGCGTAAAACTGATAGTACTCCTTCTGTGAAATCGGATCATACTTGTGGTCGTGGCACTGGGCGCATTCCATCGTCAAGCCAAGCCAGACATTCGAGGTTGTCTTGACGCGATCGACGTTGTATTCGACGCGGTACTCCTCTTCGATCAAGCCGCCCTCGTCGGTCGTTCCATGGTTGCGGTTGAAACCGGAAGCGACCTTGTGGTCGAGCGACGCGTTCTCGAACTGATCGCCAGCCAACTGCTCAATCGTGAACTCGTCGAAGCGCTTGTTGTCGTTGTACGCCCGGATCACCCAGTCACGCCATGGCCACATGTAACGCACGCCATCATCGTGAAACACGCTCGAGTCGCCATACCGCGCGGCATCCATCCAAGCAAGTGTCATCCGCTCACCGTAACGCTCGCTCGCCAGCAATGAGTCGATAAGCCTTTCGTACGCACCCGGGTCAGTATCGCTGACAAACTGCTCGACCGCCACCGGTGACGGCGGCAGCCCGGTCAGGTCCAGGCACACCCGGCGTATGAACGTCCGGCGATCCGTCTCCGGCGAAGGCTCAAGCCCGTTGGCCTCCATTCTGGCAAGTGTGAAAAAGTCGATGGGGTTCCTTGGCCAAGCCCGGTGTTCCACCTCGGGCAGGTTCGATCGCTTCGGCGTGACGAACGCCCAGTGGCCCTCCCACTCGGCGCCCTGCTCAATCCAACGCCTGATCGTGGCAATCTCCTCCGCCGCCAGCTCTTTCTTGGTCTCGGATGGAGGCATCCGGTCGTCAAGATCGTGTGAGGTGATCTTTTGGTACAACAAACTCTCGGCCGTTTTGCCCGGCACGACGATGCGCTCGTCGCCGGAGCCGCCGAAGAGGCCGTCCCGGGTGTCGAGCCGCAGCTTGGCCTTGCGCTGTCCCTCATCCGGCCCATGGCACTGAATGCAGTAGTGGGACAGCAGTGGCCGCACATGCACGCCGAACCGCACCTCCCCCGGCGCAGCTGCCCGCACTTGGTCAAGTGCCATCCCCACGGCCAGCACCGGAATAACCCATAAAAATTTAATTAAAAAACCCATAAAAATTTCAGTGTTCTCCTAAACAGATTGAGCGGTAAGCGCCTCAAAAAACTGCCTACAAACCAACATAAAATCAAGTGCTCTTCCGAAAAATAATCCTTTTGTGGTATCCCTTCAGGTCCATTTTTGAGGCCATTAACCACTCGGGGGGAGCAGACCGAGTTTGAGGAACACGAAGCCGATCACTCCGGCGGTCAGGGCGTAGTATACAAAAACAAGCAGAGTTTTACGGATCACGTCCCCCTCCCTGCCTGTCAGGCCAACAACCGCAGAAGCCGAGACAACATTATGCACACAGATGACGTTTCCAGCCGCGCCGCCGACCGCCTGCAACGCCACCATCCAAGTTGGATCCACGCCGATCTTCACACCGACATTAAACTGGAACAGCGAGAACATCATATTGCTAATGGTGTTGCTCCCGGCCACGAACGCGCCGAAGCCCCCCAGTACCGGTGCAAGCAGCGGATACGCCTCGCCAGCCAATGCCGCCACGCCGTTGGCCAGAACGATCGGCATTTTTTCGTAGCCGGCCAAGCCTCCATCGGTGTGCAGAAACACCTGCACCATCGGTACGGTAAACACCAGCGCGATCGACGCCTTGGCGGTCGTCTTGAACGACTCGCCCCACGCAGCGCTCACGCCTGTGCCGTTCATTCGGTGCAACGCGACGGCGATCAGCGACACGACGATGAACACCGTCCCCGGTAGGTACAGCGGTTGCAGCGAGGCATCAATGCCGGTCCAAAAGATGCTCGCCCACTTAAACTCGACAGCCTTGAGCCAGCCGGCAAACGGCACACTCAACCGGGAAACAACTAGTAACGCCGCCACGAACAGGTACGGCAGCCAGGCCGCAAAGGCACCGACCTTTGCCGACCCGCCGGCTTGGCCTGATTTCAAATCAACCTCCACCCCGCCCATCCATCCGACCTCCCACTCGGGACGCGGCGGAAAGTCCCATGGCTCGCCCTTAGGCATGAGCCAGCCACGCTTGGCCACCGGCACAACAATGGCCAAGCCGATCAGTGCACCGAGCAGCGACGGAAACTCCGGCCCGAGAAACCCGGCCACCAGCCCGTACGGTACCGTCAGTGCAAACGAGGCGAACAACGCAAACGGCCACACCGCCAGCCCTTCTCGGACCGATTTGTTTTTGCCGAAGAACCGCGTCATGAACACCACCAGCAGCAGCGGGATCATCGTCCCGACGATGACGTGCAGCAACGCAACCTTGAACCCGACGAAGGCCAGGAATCCCTCCCAATGCCCAAGGCCCATTTCGGCAACCGCCGTTTGCACCGGTTCATCGCCGGCCAAACCCTTGTTGACGCCCACGAGGATCGGCGTGCCCACCGCCCCAAACGACACCGGCGTGCTCTGGATAATCATCCCCGCCACCACGGCCGCCAACGCCGGGAACCCCAAACCGACCATCAGGGGCACCGTCACAGCCGCCGGTGTCCCGAAGCCGGCTGCGCCCTCGATGAACGCGCCAAACAGCCAAGCAATGATGATCACTTGCACGCGTCGGTCGGCGGAGATGTTGGTGAATCCGTTGCGGATGACTGCCAGCGCGCCGCTATGCTTGAGCGTGTTAAGCAGTAGAATCGCGCCAAAGATGATGTAAAGCAGTTGAACCGTGACTGTAAGCCCCTTTATAGACGCAGCCGCCACCTTCGCTACCGGCACCTGCCAGACAAACAACGCCAACCCGGCCGCCACGAGATACGAAACTGGCATCGCCCGGCTGGCCGGCAAACGGAAGCCCACCAGCAGAATGCCAACAACTAGGATCGGGAGAAAGGCAAGGAGTGCAGTCATGGATCAACCGGTCGCCGCACTCTAGCGGTAGCCAAGCGCTTGGCCAAGCGGGGTTTGACCTTGCGCCACCCGTAGGTCGACCTTAGATTTCGTACATGATTTTGGCCGAAACCGGCACTGATCCGCAGTTATTCCAGTACCTTGGCGTTTTATTCCTCGCGCTGGTGGTGGTCGCCTTTGCGGTCGGTACCATGTTCGCGTCGAAGCTGGCCGGCTGGTATTTCGGCGCGCGCAAAGCCAGGGCATTCGGTCGCCACAAGCCGACCAAGGACACTCCGTATGAGTGCGGTATGTTACCGGTCGGCGACGGCAGTTCGCGCATGTCGATCAAGTTCTACCTCGTGGCGATGCTGTTCATCCTATTCGACATCGAGGTGGTGTTCCTCTATCCGTGGGCGGTGGTGTACAAGGACATGCTCAGCGACCCGGCCTCGGCAAATCTGATCTTCGGCACGATGGTCTCGTTCCTTGGCATTCTTTTCATCGGCTACATTTACGCCATCAAGAAAAACGCCTTCGACTGGAAAAGCTGACCCCTCTCCGGCGCTTGGCCAACCGCTCTCTCAAGCCGTGAAATCTCCGATCCATTTTGGCACCTCAGGCTGGCGCGGACTGATCGCCCACGACTTCACGTTTGAATATCTCCGCCTGGCCACGCAAGGGCTGGCCCTCACGCTCAAGTCAGAATTGCGTCGCAAAAACTCCCCGATCCATGACAAACGCCCGCTGGTCGTGATTGGCCACGACACGCGTTTTTTGGGCCGTAAATTCGCCCTGGCCGCGGCGGAGATTTTGCAGCAGGCAGGCCTTGAGCCGCTGCTGACCCAGCGCGACGCGCCGACGCCGGTGATCGCCTTGGGCATCCGTCACAAAAAAGCCATCGGCGGCGTAAATATCACCGCCAGCCACAATCCGTTTGGCTACTCGGGTTTCAAGTTTTCAATGCCGAACGGTGCCGGAGCCCCGCCGGAGTTCACCGGAAAAATCGAGGCACACACAGAGAAACTTTTAACCAAGGGTTGGCAACCAAAGACCGCCGTGATAGGCACATTTAGTTGTTCGGAATTCAACCCTGCCCCGGCGTACCTCCGGCGCATTCGCAAGCTGATCGACTTGCGGGCCATTGGTAAAGCCAAGCTGCGTATCGCTGTTGAGTTGATGCACGGGACGGGACGAGGCTACCTCGACACACTGCTCGAGGAGGCCGGTGCGAAAGTCACCCGTTTTCATGAAAACCTGAATCCCCTGTTCGGTGGCGGCTCGCCGGAGCCGAACGAATCCGGAATGGCCGAAGCAGCCCAATTCGTCCGCAGCGGCCAGGCCGACCTTGCGCTCGGCCTCGACGGCGATGCCGACCGCTTCGGCATCGTCGATCGCGACGGCACCTGGCTCACGCCGAACCAAGTGCTTGCGCTTGCGCTTTATCACCTCCGCAATAATCGAGGCATCAAGGGTGCCGTCGTCCGCACCGTACCGACGAGTCACCAAGTCGATGCCGTGGCGGAGTTGCTCGGCGTGAAGGTTCACGAGACGCCGGTCGGCTTTAAGCACATCGGCGCGTTGATGGAGAGCGAGCCGATCATCGTCGGCGGCGAGGAATCCGGCGGCCTGAGCATCCGCGGTCATATCCCGGAAAAGGACGGTGTGCTCGCCTGCCTGCTGATGGCCGAGCTGGTCGCGATGGAGGGCAAGCCGCTGGGCCGTATCCTGCGCGATCTCGAAAAGCAAACTGGCGAATTTCACACCGACCGAATCAACATCGCCGTGCCGACCGCTGAGAAGGCAGCTATCCTCCGCAAACTTGCCGGTGGCCTCGATAAAATCGGCCGGTTTGTCGTGCAGCGGTTTATTACTACTGACGGTTTCAAGTTCCTGCTGCAGGAGGGCGAGTGGGTGGCTTTCCGCGCGAGCGGCACCGAACCAGTGATCCGCTGTTACCTTGAGGCCAAGAGTGCGGCGCACTTGAAAAAACTCAAATCGGCCTGCCGCAAAATTCTCACCGGCAATAATCGATGAATACCCCCACCGATCCACTGACATTTGCCAAGATACTCAAATTGACGTCTGATTGGCTCTGGGGGATGCCACTACTGGTTCTACTGATCGGCGGTGGGCTTTACTTCACCATCTACTCGCGGTTCGTCCCTTTTCTGTATCTACGCCATAGCATCCAGATCCTGCGCGGCAAATTTAGCGATCCCAACGATCCCGGCGAAATCAACCACTTCCAGGCACTCTGCAGCGCCCTATCCGCAACGGTCGGCATGGGCAATATCGCCGGAGTGGCTGTGGCAGTGACTGAGGGCGGCCCGGGCGCGTTATTTTGGATGTGGGTCTGCGCGCTGGTCGGCATGGCAACCAAGTTTTTCACCTGCAGCCTCGCCATCATGTACCGTGGCAAAGACCACACAGGCCAGGTTCAGGGCGGCCCGATGTACTTTATCGTTGAGGGGCTCGGTACCAAATGGAAGCCGCTTGCGATGGCGTTTTGTTTCTTCGGATTGTTCGGATGCCTGCCGATGTTTCAATCCAACCAACTCACCTCCATTGTCAGTGAGATGTTCCTCAAGCCAAACGAGTGGTTTATTGACTCGGACAAAAATGTCACCACGCTTGGCCAAGGGCTGTTCGGTGTTTTGATGGCGATTTGTATCAGCGTGGTGATCCTTGGCGGCATAAAGCGCATCGGCAAAGTTGCCGCCCGTTTGATTCCGTTCATGGTGCTGCTCTACGGTAGCTGCGCACTGGTGATCCTTTTCACGCATGCCGCCCAGGTGCCAGAAGCGATCGCGTTGATTTTCAGCGACGCCTTCACCGGCGAGGCGGTTGCCGGAGGCGTACTTGGCGCGGTGATCTCGACCGGCGTGCGGCGAGCAGCATTCTCGAACGAGGCCGGCATGGGCACCGAGGCGATGGCCCACGGCGCAGCCAAAACCAAGGAGCCGATTCGCGAGGGACTTGTCGCCATGCTCGGCCCGATGATCGACACCTTGATCGTCTGCACCATCACCGGCTTGATTATCCTCAGCACCGGTGTTTGGCAGGAAACCGGCGACAACCCGGACGGCGTGCTTCTCACCGCCGAGGCTTTCACAAAAGGCATCCCGATCGCGGGTCCGTATCTGCTATTGGTATGCGTACTATGCTTTAGTTTTTCATCGATGATCGGCTTTTCATATTACGTGACCAAGTGCGGTATATTTCTGTTCGGCCCGGGAGCTCGCATCCCAATGATCTTATTTTACCTCGCCGGAATTGTTGTGTCAGCGATTGTGAAACTAGATGACTTAATCAACTTCCTCGACATTATGTTCGGCATGATGGCTGTGCCGACAATTCTCTCCACCCTGCTCCTCTCGCCGAGGGTGATGGCCAAGGCACGCGAGTACTTCGCCGCACTTGACCAAGTGCGATAGCATTTGAAATGCCGCCGCAGTCCCATTAGGTTGCCCGCGACTTATGAGTACGACAGGAATCCCTTGGTATGTCTGGGCATTGATGACGGTTATCTGCTGGGGCACGTACGGCGTGTGCATGCACACCGGCTCCGCGAGCATGAAAAATCCCGAGCACGGACGCATCATGGCCTTCCTCTGGGTTGGCCTGGCCTACTTTCTCACCGCCGTCATCGCGCCGCTCATTATTCTCAAGCTCAAGGGCGGCCCGGTTGATTTTTGGGCCTTCCCTACCAAAGGCTGGCAGTGGTCGCTCATCGCCGGGACGCTGGGAGCCATCGGTGCGCTGGGTGTGCTGCTCGCCTTTGGCGCATCGCCAAATCCGCCAGTGTACGTGCCGGTGGTCATGTCGATCATTTTCGCCGGCGCACCGATCGTGAACGCCGTTGTCAACACCACGAAAAACAACGGCTGGGCCAACGTACAGTGGCCGTTTGTACTCGGCATCCTGCTGGCGGCACTCGGCGGCTATCTCGTCACCAAGCACGCCCCCAAGTCGGGCCCGCCTGCCGAGGCCAAGGCGTCCCCGACTCCGTGATGCCGGGCACGCCAGCCAGTAGCCGAGAGGAACCCGAGCGCATCCAACTGGCCAGACTGCAGGAGTTGCTCGGGGCTGTCCGGCCGTCGAACGCCTTCTACGAAACCAAGCTTGGGCAGGCTGGCATCGACGACACCATCGCATCGCTCGATGCATTTCGCTCGAACTGCCCGTTCACGACCAAGTCGGAACTCGCCGCCGATCATCAGGCTAACCCGCCCTACGGAAGTAACCTGACATATCCGCTAGAGCGCTACACGCGCTCCCACCAAACCAGCGGCACCAGCGGCGCACCGTTGCGCTGGCTCGATACGCCGGAAAGCTGGCAGTGGATGATCGATAATTGGTGCGACATTTTTCGCGCCGCCGGCGTAAGTGCCGCCGACCGGATTTTTTTTGCGTTTTCGTTCGGGCCATTCATCGGCTTTTGGCTGGCGTTCGAGGCCGGCGAGGCGCTCGGCGCATTGAGCATTCCTGGTGGCGGCTTGAGCAGCGCGGCGCGGTTGCGGGCCATATTCACCCACGACGCCAACGTCCTCTGCTGCACGCCGACGTACGCCCTGCGCCTGGCCGAGGTGGCCAAGGAGGAAGGCATCGACCTGGCCAAGTCGCCGGTGCGCACGATCGTCGTCGCCGGCGAGCCGGGCGGCAGCATCCCGGCCACTCGTGCGCGGCTCGAGGAAGCATGGCCCGGCGCAACGGTTTTCGACCATCACGGCATGACCGAGGTCGGCCCGGTGACCTATCAATGCCCCGCCCAAACCGGCGTGCTGCACGTGCTTGAGGAGGCGTACCTGCCGGAAATCATCGACCAAAAAACCACTAAAGCGGTTGCCGCTGGCGAGACCGGCGAACTGCTGCTGACCACGCTTGGTCGCCACGGCTCGCCACTCATCCGCTACCGCACCGGCGACCTCGTCACCGCAGCCGTCGAGTCGCCGTGCCGCTGTGGCAGCCACGACTTGGCGCTGCAGGGCGGCATCCTTGGCCGCGCCGATGACATGGTGGTCGTGCGCGGCGTGAACGTGTACCCCAGCGCCGTCGAGGAAATCCTCCGCGGTGCCGGCGGTGTCGCCGAGTATCGAGTACGCATCAACCGCAACGATGCCCTCGTTGAAATGAGCGTCGAGGTGGAACCGGAAACCGTCGGCGACAATGCCTTGGTCAAGCGCCTAGCCAAGGCCTTTCAGGAAACGCTCGCGCTGCGCGTGCCGGTGAAGATTACCGAGGCCGGTGCCCTCCCCCGCTTCGATCTGAAGGCGAAGCGCTGGATCATCGAGTAAATTTCACGGGAAGCCGTGACTCTCACAGGTAGCTTGGCCGACTGCTTACTTTTCGCTGCCGTTGCCGTTTTTTTCTTTTCGTTGCCACTGTCGCTTGGCCGGCTCCGGCAGCGCGGTGTCCACCTTGGCGTAATAGCTGTCCGGACCGAGCATCTCGTTAACCTCGACACGCAACTGTTCCGAGGGGCGCACGAAATGTTTGTCACTCGTGTCAATGAACACCAGCCGGCCGTCCTGCTGCCGAATGCACAGGTACAACGGGCACCGGCCGGGATGACCCGTGGCGAGGCCGAGAATTTCATCCATCTTTTCCGGGCCAAGCTCGCTGCCATTGAGCCGGAACTGCACCTGCTGGGTGAACTTGGCCGGGGCGTCGTCGAGCGGGATGATTTCCTGCGGAAAAATCTTGGGCGTGTTTTCGCTGTTGTTCGCTTCGCCGATGACGAGCACGGTCTTGTTTTCCAGGAGTAGTTCCTGGTACTTGTCGTAATTCTCGTTCATGCAAAGGACTTGAAACGAGTCCTTTAGGTCCTCGATGGTGGCAATGGCGTACGGCTTGTTGGTACGTCGGGAGATGCCGCGCTGCACGGCGGCGATCAGCCCGCCGACGCGCGTCACTTTCCGGCTCTCGAGCGCCTTGACCGTCTCACTGTCGTGCAGGCAGTACTGCCCGAGCAGTTCGCGGTACGGATCGAGCGGGTGGCCGCTGACGTAAAAGCCGAGCAGTTCCTTCTCGGCGGCGAGGATGTCGCCGCGCTCCCACTCAACGAGGTCGGGCACCTTGTCCTGCATCGATTTGCTGCTCTCCTCGAACGCGCCAAAAAGTGATGTCTGGCCGGACTCACGGTCGCGCGCCTGGCTGGACGCCTTTGCCAAGGCACGGTCGATCACCGAGAACTGCCCCGCGCGCGTGCCGTCAAGGCCATCGCAGGCGCCGCTCTTGATGAGCGCCTCGAGCACCTTGCGGTTCACTGTCCGCGTGTCACAGCGGTCGCAAAGGTCGAACAGGTCGGCAAACGGATCGCCGGTCTCCCGGGCCTGGATGATCTCCTCCACCGCAATGCTGCCGACACCCTTGATCGCAGCCATGCCAAAGCGGATGACCGAGCCGTCCCGAGCCGGGGCGAACAGCACCTGGCTTTCGTTGACATCCGGCGGCAGCACCTCGATGCCGAGCGACCGGGCCTCGTCGGTCAACACGCCCAGCTTGGCCGTGTCGGCCATGTCGTTGGTCATGTTGGCCGCAAGGAACTCGACCGGAAAGTGCGCCTTCAGGTAGGCGGTCTGGTAGGCCACCACGGCGTAGGCCGCCGCGTGCGACTTGTTGAAGCCGTAGCCGGCGAACTTCTCGAGCAGGTCGAAAATCTCATTGGCCTTACGTTTGGAAATGTTGTTGTGCTCGACGCATCCCTGCACGAACTGGACACGCTGTTCCTTCATTTCCTCGACCTTCTTTTTGCCCATCGCACGGCGCAGCACATCGGCGGCACCAAGCGTGTAACCGGCGAGCACCTGCGCGGCCTGCATGACCTGCTCCTGATAAATCAGAATGCCGTAGGTCTCCTTGGCGATCGGCTCGAGCAGCGGGTGCGGGTAATTGATCTCCACCTCGCCATGTCTGCGGCGTATGAAGTCCGGGATCAGGTCCATCGGTCCTGGACGGTAGAGCGCCACGAGCGCCGTGATGTGCTCGATCGATCCAAGCTCGAACTTACGGCACAGGTCGCGCATGCCACCTGACTCCAGCTGAAACACACCGACGGTGTGACCGCTGTTCAGCTGGTCGTAGACTTTTGCATCATCGATCGGCACACGGTCCACATCGACCTCAACATCCCGCCATTGTTTCACCATCTCGCATGTATTACGAATGACCGTCAGCGTTTTGAGCCCCAGAAAATCCATTTTTAAAAGGCCAAGATCCTCCACCGGGCCCATCGGGTACTGGGTCGTGATGACACCGTCCTCGTCCTTCTTAAGCGGCAAAATATTGACCAGCGGCTCGGCCCCGATGACCACGCCCGCGGCGTGTACGGAGGAGTTTCGGGTGAGATCCTCCAGCACGAACGCAGTGTCGATCAACTCGCGCGTGACCTCCTCGTTGTCATAGGCTGCCTTTAGGTCAGGCGATTTTCGCAGCGCTTTCTTGAGCGTGATTTTTAGCTCGGTGGGCACCATCTTGGCCAGACGATCCCCCTCGCCGAAGCTCAACCCCATCACCCGGGCCACGTCGCGGATCACCGACTTGGCCCCCATCGTGCCGAAGGTGATGATCTGTGCCACCGAGTCGTCCCCGTATTTTTCGCGCACATACTGGATCACCTCCTCACGGCGGTCGTCGGCAAAGTCAATGTCGATGTCCGGCGGGCTAACCCGTTCCGGGTTCAGGAACCGCTCGAAGATTAGCCCGTAACGCAACGGATCGACGTTGGAGATTTCCAGCAGATAGGCCACCATCGATCCCGCCGCCGAGCCGCGCGCCACGCAGGCGATGCCCTGCTCGCGGCCATAACGCACGAAGTCACCGACGATGAGGAAGTAGCTGATGTAGTCCATCTGCTGCATGATCCGCAGCTCGTAATCGACCCGCTCAATGAGTTCACCAACCGCCTTGGCCACGGCTGGATCGTCCAGCCCCGACCTGGCCTCCGGATCAGCATCCTCAGGCGGAGAGTAGTTGGGCAATTGGCCGACATCGTCGAGCGACTCCACCACGAATGCGTCGCCATCTACACGAACCTGCATGCCGTAACGCTCCGAAAAGCCCTCCGCCAGAAACTGCCGCAAATAACCCTCGCGAGTGTGTCCTTGTGGTGGGTTAAAGACCGGGTAGTTCAGTTTACCAAACTCAATCTCGACGTTGCACTTCGCAGCAATTTCCATCGAGTTACGGACCGCGTCCGGTACCTCGGTGAACAGCGCCGCCATCTCGTCCGCTGATCGCAGGTAAAACTGCTCCTGAACGTAGCGCATTCGGTTCGTGTCCGAGAGCAACGCCTGCGTGCCGATGCAGATCAGTGAGTCGTGCGCGTGCGAGTCACTTTTCTCCACGTAGTGGACATCGTTGGTCGCCACCAGCTTGAGCCCCATGTCGGCGGCCCACGGAATGAGCTGGCGATTGACCTTGGCCTGCTCAGCGATGCCATGATTGTGCAGCTCGAGGTAATAGTTCTCCGGCCCGAAAGTTTGCTTAAACCAGTCTATCTGGTCGCGCGCCTTGTCGAATTCCTCGGCCAGGATCAGCCGGGGAATCTCGCTGGCCAAGCAACCGCTCAGGCAGATCAACCCCTCGCTGTGCTGCACAAGCAGTTCCTTATCGATGCGCGGCTTGTAGTAGTAGCCCTCCAACTGCGCGGCGGTGGCCAGGCGCACGAGATTTTGGTAGCCGGCCTCGTCCTTGGCCAGTAGCACGAGGTGGTAGTACGCCTGCTTGCCGCGTGCGCCGGACTTTTTCTCGTGCCGGCTGCCAGGCGCGACGTACACCTCGCAACCGATGATCGGCTTGATATCCTTGGCGAGGGCAGCCCGGTAAAAATTGATCGCGCCGAACATCGCCCCGTGGTCGGTGATCGCAAGTGACTTGAAGCCCAGTTCGCTCGTCTTGTCGATCAGGCGGTCCACACGGCATGCTCCGTCGAGCATGGAGAACTCGGTGTGGCAATGCAGGTGAACGAATTCCGGTTTCGGCACGGGCTCAACTTAGCCGCAACGCTTAGCCAACGGCAAGTGGGACTATCGAATTAAGAATAATTTTCCTTGGCCCCAAGCAACATAGTCTAAAGAAAATCACCCCGCAGTGAACTTCGTCGTGAATTCGGTGTTGCCGCCCGGCTTGGCGGTCAGTTTTAGATACGGCGCATGCCTGGTTTTCATGAAGAGCGGTGAGACAATGCCGTCGAGTTGCCCCGCTGCCTCGTCGCCGCTTGGCAGCCATAGCTCGGCCAGCGACCAGCCTTCACCCAGGTTAATTTCCATCATCGCGGACTCACTTGTCACCCTGAAAACCCGCTCGCGGATTTGCTCCACTTCGCAACCGGGAGCAAACTGCCAGCGAACCGTGAACTCACCCGCCTTACCAAGCTGCGGCTCGAACGTGTCGGTAACAAGCCACTCCTGCTTCTCTCCGGCCAGCGGCTTGATCGTCCGTGCCAAAGAACCGCCGGCCAAGCGCAACTCAGTCTCAAAAATGTCCCCGTCGAGACTCCACAATGGTTTCGGATGAATTGCCCCCCAAAGAAAAGGGCCCTCGCGCCTGGCCAAGGGCGCTTTGCCCGAGCACGGGCCATTGTGCGCCTCGCGCGAGGCAAGCCAGTTTCGAAGCTCGGGCGTGCCGTGGTAGTCGCCGGTGCCGGGATCGATCACCATCGCGCGGCCCTTCAGCCAGAGCGATAGTTGATGCGCATCGAGGTGGCCATGAGGCGCCATTGAGCCGGAGCCGAGCGGCGAGAAATCGAGCCGCGCATTCCAATGACCCAGCGCATTCACGGCGATACCGGTATCCGGGAAAACCCGCCAGCCGCCCTGCTCTGTTTTCGGCTCGTCACTCTTCAGATGCGTATCAAATTTGCCGCGCATGAGGTGCAGAAACGGCGACCGCACGGCATTGCCGGTGATCCACTGCCACCACTCGTCGGTGGCCCGCGACTCGTCCGCGAACCACGGCAGGACGTAGGCATCGTCCGAGTCACCATAATCCCACGGGTCGGACGGTACCTGCACTTCGCGGTGGAAGCGGGCTGCCTGGCCGAGCCGCGTATCGATGCGATCGCGACGGACCGGGGGCATCGCACCGACGGCGACGAGTGCCTGCCGGGCTTCCCAGCAGAATTCCCATGCAAAAAAATGGTAGTTGAGCGCCTGCTCGAAGTTGCCGCCGTCACTGTGAAACTGCCGCAATGTCTCTCGCTCGAGCAGCCTGCCGAGCCTGGGCAAATCGGTGCCGAGCTTGGCCAAGCCAGGCCAACGCGCGGTGGCCAAGGCCAAACCACACAATTCGCCCAGCAGATGGTTATTCGCCGACGAACCAAAGGTGCGGTGCCGCCAGGTGAACCAAACGTGCGATGGCAGAATGTCCGCGCGCAGCGTGGCCAGGCGCTTGGCCAAGTCGCCCGGTTCCCGTCCCTCGAACGCCATCAAAAATGCGTCAATCCACGTGAAGGCAACCAGGCGCATGCCGCTCTCAAGCGCACTCGTCCAGTGCCAGCCAGTGTACGGCGGATTGTTCGCGACCCAGTCTTCAAGCCAGTCGAGACAACGTTCACCGCTCCGACGGCTGCCGAGCAACCAGCAAGCCTGCGCCATGCGCACCGGCCCATACCAGCGACTAGGTTCCCAGACCGACTTGATCGCCGCGCCGTCAGTCAACTCGCGGTGGTTTAGCTTGAACGCAGACTGGTCGGTGGAAACATCCACACCCGCAATGTAGTCACACTGCCAGTTGGGCGGCGTGTCAGCCTGCACATCAAGGTGGCCGAAGAACCGCAGGCGGCCGGCAGCCAATCGCTCGGCGTCACACTTCAGCGACTCGCGAAGCAACTCAGGCGCGGCGGCAGGGTCAGGGAGTTTTGGAAATGCCGAGCTCGACGACAGGTCGGCCGCTGGCCAGTGGTCACGCCCGCTATCTTGGAATTCGAACCACTTTTTGCGGAGTCTCAGTGCAACCTCTACCGGTCCCATCGCCCGGAGACGCCGCCAATACCAGTTCAAATCCGCCATTCAGCACGTTCTACCGGCGTCTGGGGCGAGTGGTTTTATCCTGCATCCACTTGACGTCCAAATTATTGGGTTGAGGAACATTCAGTGCGATGTTGCCATTATGACGTACCGGAGGAGTGGTTCGTTTGTCGAGCCACTTGTGGATTTCAGCGTGCCCATCGGCGAAGGAGAAGCCAGCGGCATTATTGTGATAGCTGGCAGGATAGTCGACCATCTTGGTGGAAGACAGGTTGGGGTAACCGGGCATCCAAACCACAAAAAAACCGTCATTAATACTGTCCATTCGTTCGTCAATTAGCACCCAAGTCTCGGATGGACCAGGCGCCACCATGTCACCGCGCTTTAGGTAAATGGTTCCGTCATTGCGACCACCAAACCAGGTGTGATGACCGTTGTTTGCACCGTTCTGGCCATCTCCTCCGACCCAACTATTCATGGACATACTACGGACCCGAGGTTTAATGCCGAGTTTCCCGGCCTTGACGGTACTCGTGTCGGCTGGGCATCGAAAAACCTGAGGGCTTTTTCCGACATGCTCCCAGAGCGGACTTCGTACGATATCCTTCGTATAGTCCCAGCTACTAGGACTACTGTAATTCACGCTCGTGTTGCCCATCCAGCCGTGCCTGAACATGGGTTTGCCCGCAGTCGGGCTGCACTTCCGGCAACCATCACCGTATGCCCAGGTGACACTGTCATCGCTGTCATCAGCGTAAAATGACCAGGCCATCATGAGCTGCTTGTTGTTGTTCATGCAGGAGATGCCGTGTGCCTTGGTCTTGGCCTTTGCCAGGGCCGGCAACAACATGCCGGCCAAAATGGCGATGATGGCAATCACCACCAGCAACTCAATCAACGTAAAGCCATTATGTTTTTTTGTAATTATTTTCATAAATTTAACCCTTTTATAATTAAAACTAAAAAATCAGTGACCGTTCTTCGATGGCGGGTTGGGCACGCACCACAAACGGTTGCGTCCAGGTTTCTTATTCTCTCTTTTGTACCACTCAAAAGTCATGAATTCTGCACTGCCACCAAACATGCCGGTGATCGCTCCCTCGCTGTGGCGTTTGCTGATTCCCTCGGAATAAATTTCCATGCCACCCTGCATGAAAATTACCCCGGGTGTGCTTGAGGCATCATTGAAATTACCAATCCGCCTTTCATCCGGCTCCCAGAACAAAATATCGTCAGACCTAAACTGATTGCGCTTGAAAGAGACCGTTTTGTTACCGGTCCTAATCGCCCCATAAGTCGTAAATCTGGTCACGACACCGTTCATGACGTAACTGCTGCAGTCCTGGTAACCACTCTGCCGGCGTTGCTTGAGATCCTTCATTTTTTCAGCAACACAGATGAAAGATCCCTTATTGCTGACATATTTCCACAGTTGCCCTAGCTCTGGGCGAAAGCGCGACTCGCCCTTTGGTACAGAACGCGTGGAATAGTTGTAAGCCCAGCCGTAGGTCTGCACGCCCCAGTTTGGATACGTCATGTAGTCGTCGTGGTCGTCAGAATACATGTGGACGGCGAGTAGCAGCTGTTTTTGGTTGTTTAGGCAGTTGGTGCGATGGGCCTGGCTCTTGGCCTTGGCGAGTGCCGGCAGCAGCAGCGCCGCCAGGATGGCAATGATCGCAATGACCACCAAGAGCTCAATCAGCGTAAAACCGTGACGACATCCTGACCGTTTGACCATTGGCAATAGGCATATTTTCATGAATAAATCCGATTAGTGTCGAGGCAGGAAACTACGCTTTATGAAAAAGCTCTGCAACCCCCCACTTTGTGATTATCAGTCCAATCGCTTGGCCCAGCGTCGAAGCTGTTTTTTGACCTCTTTCGTGCCGGGCGAACCGATCGCGGTGCGCTTGGCCAATGCCTGTTTCAGGTTAAAAACCTCCAGTGCGTCGGCCCTGAATTTCCGGCTGACGCCCTGCAACTCCTTGAGCGTCAACTGATCCAGCGGCTTGGTCATTTTTTCAGCCAAGGCGACAACTTCGCCAACGAGATGATGAGCCTCTCGGAACGGCACTTTTCGCCCGACGAGATAGTCGGCCAGATCGGTCGCCAGCAACGCGGAGTCAGCAGCAGCAGCGGTGCACGCCGCAGCATTCACGCTCGTGTGCCGCAGCATCGCATCGGTCAACCGCACGATGGCACGGATGGTGTCGGCACTACCGAACAACGGTTCCTTGTCCTCCTGCAAATCGCGGTTGTACGTCATCGGCAATCCTTTCAGCAGCGTCAGCAGCGAGACAAGGTTGCCGACGAGTCGAGCGCTCTTGCCCCGGGCAAGCTCGGCGATGTCCGGGTTTTTCTTCTGCGGCATGAGCGATGAGCCGGTGGTATACGCATCGGCGATGCGAATGAAATCAAACTCGCTGCTAGACCACAGGATGACATCCTCGGCCAGGCGCGACAAGTGGACGCCCAGCAACGACGCAACAAAACAAAACTCCACCGCGAAGTCGCGGTCGCTCACGGCGTCCATCGAGTTTTGTGAAACCACCGGCCTGCCCTGCCGATCCTCGAAGCCAAGTATTACGGCGACCTGCTTGCGGTCGAGCGGCAACGTGGAGCCGGCCAACGCACCGCTCCCCAGCGGACAGACATTCACGCGTGAAAAAGCGTCAAGCAACCGTTCCCGATCCCGCTCAACCATCTCGACATACGCCAGCAAGTGGTGCGCAAAGTAAACCGGCTGTGCCCGTTGCAGGTGTGTGTAGCCGGGGATGATGACATCGTTGTTCGCCTGTGCAAGAGCAACAAGCGCTTGTTGCAGCGAACGTAGTTCCTCCTCCAGATCGACAATTTCGTCACGTAGCCACATCCGTGTGTCGAGCGCGACCTGGTCGTTGCGCGACCGGCCGGTATGCAGCTTGGCCCCAGCCGGCTCGCGCCGGGTCAACTCGGCCTCGAGGTTCATGTGAACGTCCTCGAGCGACTCGTCCCAATCGAACCGGCCGGCCTCGATATCATCACCAATAGCCTCCAGCGCACGGACGATGCGTTTGGCCTCGGCCTTAGTGAGCACACCGATACCGCCCAGCATGGTGGCGTGGGCAATGGAGCCCATGAGGTCATGCCGCCACAACCGGCGGTCGAACGAGATCGACTCGGTGAACTTGGCCGCGTCACCGCCCGGTCCGCTGCTGAACCGCCCGCTCCGCGACACTGGCGATGTTTTTTTCATCCGGCAGGAGGTTTTACGGTAGGTCGGTGGGCTTTCCAACAAAAACCCCCGCCGTGCGCAGCCACGTCCCGGGCTTTGGTAAAACTTTGACGCGCCAGCAGGCATGCCGTAGCGTCCCCCGCCTTTGTTTGAAGACCATGTTGAGTTTTCTTAGCAAACTTTTTCCGAATAAAAACGAGCGGCTTGTTAAAAAGCTCACAACCCGCCTGGGTGAAATCAACCGGCTGGAGGAGGAACTACAACCTGCCTCGCCGGATGTTCTGCGCCAAAAGACCCAGCAGTGGAAGGAACAACTCTCGGCCATCCACGATGACAAAGAGCTCAAACAGGAGCTGGCGGCTATCCTGCCGGAAGCGTTCGCGGTGGTGAAAAATGCCTGCCGCCGGCTTTACGGTACCGATGTGCATGTGCGCGGCCATGATCTCAAGTGGGAGATGATCCCGTACGATGTGCAACTCGTCGGCGGCATGGCTCTGCACGAGGGCAACATTGCCGAGATGGCCACCGGCGAAGGCAAGACGCTCGTCGCCACACTGCCGGTTTACCTTAACGCCCTATCCGGGCGCGGTGTTCACCTCGTGACAGTCAATGACTACCTCGCCCAACGGGACAGCGAGTGGATGGGTGCCATCTATAAGTTTCTCGGGCTTAGCGTCGGCTGTATCGTTCACGACATGAACCCGGCAGAGCGACGCGAGCAGTACAACCGGGATATCACCTACGGGACCAACTCGGAGTTTGGTTTCGACTACCTCCGCGACAACGGCATGGCCAGCCGAGCCGAGGATCAGGTGCAGCGCGGGCACTATTTTTCCATTGTTGACGAGGTTGACTCTATTCTCATCGACGAGGCCCGGACGCCGTTGATCATCAGTGGCCCCGCAGCAGCCAGCCTCGATAAGGAATACCGAAAGGCCAACCCCAAGATCAAAAGCCTCGTACAGGCCCAGCATAAGCTCGTCGCCGGCTACCTGATCGAGGCCGAAAAAATCAGTAAGCAGCTGTTGTCTGAAAACCGACCCGAGGACGCGAATGAACTGGAGATGCAGCTTGGCCTGCTGCTCTACAAGTCCCGACTTGGCCAACCGAAGGGCGAGCGCCTGCTACGGCTCATGGAGGAGCCGCAGAATCAAAAGCTCATCGACAAGGCCGAGCTCTCCCTGCACGCCGACCAGTCCAAAAAGGATCTTTACGATCAAAAAGAGGAACTCTATTTCGGCATGGAGGAAAAGAATCACGACGCCGACCTCACCGAGAAGGGCCGCAGCTACCTCAACCCAAACGACACCGAGGCGTTCATGCTGCCGGATCTTTCCGTGGAACAGCACGATATCGACAACGACACCCGGCTCGATGCCCAGGGCCGCTTGGCGGCCAAGACCAAGCTTCAGGACGAATTCAAGATCAAGGCCGAGAACATCCACATCACTGGACAACTGCTAAAGGCTTACAGTCTTTATGTGCGGGACATCGCCTACGTCGTGCAGGAAAACAAGGTGATCATCGTGGACGAACACACCGGCCGCGCCATGCCGGGCCGTCGCTGGAGCGACGGCCTGCACCAAGCCGTCGAGGCCAAGGAAGGCGTCACCATCGAGAAGGAAACCCAGACCCTGGCCACCATCACCATCCAGAATTATTTCCGCCTCTACACCAAGCTGGCCGGCATGACCGGCACCGCCGCCACAGAGGCCCAGGAGTTTTTCGACATCTACAAGTTGGGAGTCCTCTCCATCCCCACCCACGAGCCGTGTATCCGCGACGACGCCAACGACTCCGTTTACAAGACGCGGCGCGAGAAATACAACGCAGCGCTAGACGAGATTAAGGATATTCACCGGCAGGGCCGCCCGATCCTCGTCGGCACCATCTCGGTGGAGGTCAGCGAGTTGATCTCGAGAATGCTCAAGAAAAACGGCGTCATCCATAGCGTTCTCAACGCAAAATACCACGAGCAGGAGGCCGAGATCATCACTCGTGCCGGGCAGAAGGGTGCTGTGACTATCGCTACCAACATGGCCGGGCGCGGTACCGACATCAAGCTTGGCCAGGGCGTAGAAACCATCGGTGGCCTGCATGTCATGGGTACCGAGCGGCATGAGTCACGCCGCATCGACCGCCAGTTGCGTGGACGCTGCGCGCGCCAGGGCGACGCTGGCTCCACCCGTTTTTTCCTCTCCCTCGAAGATGACCTGTTGCGCCTTTTCGCTAACAATAACCGCCTGTTCAAGTTCGTCGAGAAAGGGATAGGCGAGGGCGAAGCCATCGGGAACAGCGGCCTGCTCGACCGCTCCATCCAGACAGCGCAAAAGAACGTCGAGAAACACCACTTCCAGATCCGCAAACGCACCCTCGAGTACGACGACGTGATGAACAAGCAGCGTGAGGAAATCTACGGTTTCCGCAACGATGTCATGCATACTGACCAGGTGCAGGACAAGCTGATCGGCATCATGGACGAGGTCATCGCCAACAAAGTGCAAGAATTCTGCGATCCCGAGTTGGATCCGGTGAACTGGGATTTCCAGGCCCTCTCTGACTGGGCCAATCTTACCTTCCCCGTCGGCGTCTCCGCCGACTTACTGGCCGGCCTGGTCGAGGGTAAAGCAGCAGCCGGAACCGACAACGAGCGGGACATGACACCGCACCAACGACTTTTGTTCGATGACATCTCCGCCAAGGCCAAGGAGGCCTACCAACTCAAGATCAGCTTCGAGGATTCCGACGCGCTTGTGGCTGTGGAGCGCTACACAATCCTCAACTCCATTGACCGGCTTTGGCAGGAGCACCTCTACGAGATGGACAGCCTGCGTTACAGCATTGGCTTGCGCGCCTATGGACAGCGCGATCCCATTCTGGAGTACAAGGCCGAGGGTTACCACATGTTCCAGGAACTGCAGGTCAACATTTGGACTGAAATCTGCCAGAACATCTTCCGCAGCGCCTCCAGTGTCGATGCCTTCCAGAGCTTCCTCCGGAACCTCCCGGTACAGGAAGTGCACCAAAGCTCGAGCGCGTTCGGCGCGGAGGAACGCCGTGCCGCCAATGAGGCCTCCGACATGGTGGACGAAGCCTCCGACATGGTCTCCAAGGCCGAACCGGTGCGTACCGCTGTCAAGGTCGGCCGCAACGACCCCTGCCCCTGCGGTAGTGGTAAAAAATACAAGAAGTGCTGTGGCTAAGGTAAGCCAAGCGCTTAACCAGGCAGTGGCCAGCTAGCGGGCTTTTCAATTGTCCGTCCAAAAAAACCCATCCAGTGGCCCATATCTTTCATTTGATGCGGCGGGGTTTTCGCCTAGACTGACCCACCTTGCGCGGCTTCAACAAGCCGCACCTTGATTTGGATCCTGCACGCCAGTGGTTTTTGTTCGCCGTCATTGTGTACGGCGCGAGCATGCTTTACTCCACTTTCCTGTGGCGGCGCGGCTTTCAGCGAGACAACTGGATCAACTTCGGACTGCTCGCTGCCGCCTTCGTGCTCCACACCCTCGCCATGGCCAAGCGCGGCTTCACGCTGAATCACTGCCCGGTGAACAACCTGTACGAGGCCACCACATTTGTCCTGTGGACGATCGCCGCCGGCAGCCTTGCGCTTGCCCTCCTGCCCAAGCTTCGTTTCCTCGGTGTGTTCACGGCTCCATTACTGTTTTGTGTTGGCCTTTTTGCCTTATGGCCCGGCCTTGACGTAGAGTACATTGATAATAAACCCAATTTTTCCAGTGACTGGTTCAAACTTCACGTTCCTGTCATTTTACTTGGATATGGTGCATTTGGTTTAAGCGCCACCGCCGGGAGTATGTTTTTGACGCAGGAAAGAAATTTAAAATTCCACCGGGCAAAAGCACTGTTCGCCAACCTTCCGCCCATCCAGCGTCTGGAAAAAATAATCACTTACACACTTGTAATCGGCCTGGCGCTGCTCACTGCTGGTGTTGGTATTGGCGCAGCGTTTGTGGAGGAGGACGCGGTGTTTTGGAATGATTCAAAAACCATTTGGTCATTTCTGGTATGGACGATGTACTGCGGATTGCTGGTTTCGCACCTAAAGTTCGACCAACGCGGCCGCCGCTATGCTTGGTCGGCCATCGTTGCGTTCGGCTTTGTGATCCTCACGTTCTGGGGGACAAACCTGCTCTCAGGCATTCACAATCCCCCCACCCCGTAGGCCATGCCGATTGTCGTCACAGGTTTGAGTCATCACTCCTCACCAGTCGAGATGCGGGAGCGATTTGCCTTTTCCAATACGCAGGTCGCCGACGCGCTTGGCCAAGTGCGCCAGCGCGGCATCGCCGAGGAGGCCGTGATTCTCTCCACCTGTAACCGTGTGGAGATTTACGCCGCTACACGGGAGAGCAATCCTGTGCTTGGCCAAGCGCTGGAACAGTTCTTGTGCGACTTTCACGGCGTTGCCGCGGCTCCCACTCATGCGTTGTACACGCACCTTGAGCCGCAGAGCGTCGACCACCTCTTCCGCGTATCGTGCGGCATTGACTCGATGGTACTCGGTGAGACGGAAATCCTTGGCCAGCTCAAGCAGGCCTACAGGCTCGCCCACGCCGAGAAGGCAACCGCCGCACAGTTGAATAAGACATTCCAAAAGGCATTCAACGTAGCCAAGCTCGTCCGTTCGGAGACGCAGATCCAGCGCGGCAGCATCTCCGTTAGCTCGGTGGCGGTGGAGCTGGCGGAGTCGATTTTCGACTCGCTCAAGTCGCAGCAAGTGCTCGTCATTGGTGCCGGTGACACGAGTGAGAAGGCTGCTCGAGCCCTCAAGAGTCGCGGCGCGCAGAGCATCCTCGTCTCAAACCGTTCGCACGACAGGGCGACCGCGCTGGCTGCAGAACTCGGAGGCCGCGCCATCGGCTTCGACACTTGGGTGGAGGAGTTTCAGCGCGTGGATATCATCATCAGCAGCACCACTGCGCCCCACTACATGCTCACCCGCGACAAACTCGAGAGTCTGCTGAGGCAACGCGGACATCGACCACTGTTGCTTGTGGACATCGCCGTTCCACGCGACATTGATCCCGACTGCAACCAGCTCGAGAACGTGTACGTTTACAACATCGACGACCTACAAAACATCGCCGGCCAATACATCGAGCAACGCAAGGCCGAACTCGACCTATGCAAACGCCTTATCGCCGGGAAAAGAAACGAACTGCTCGACAGCCTCCATGCGCATCCCGGCCAGACGAACCTTGGCCTCCGCGAAAAGCGGGTCGGCAGCTGACCGAAAACCCCTACTTTGCCCGACACGAACACCATCCGCATCGCCACCCGCGGCAGCGCACTTGCACTCGCACAGGCAAACATGATTTTTGCCCAGTGCCGCAAAACGTTCCCGGGGCTCAGCTTCGAGATCAAGGTCTTAAAGACCACCGGTGATAAACTACAAAGCAAGGGCGTCAAGCCTGGCCAAATCTTGCCCAAAGGTCTCTTCACCAAGGAACTCGAGGTCGCACTGGTGAAAAATCGCGCCGACCTCGCCGTGCACAGTCTGAAGGATCTGCCGACCGAGTTGCCAGCTGGCCTCACACTCGGCTCAATCACCAGGCGCGAAGATCCGCGCGAAGTCCTACTTTACCGCGACCGCTCGGATCGTCGTGGCTTTGCCCCCGGCCTGACGATCAACCAACTACCGGCCGACCTCACTGTCGCCACCAGCAGCCCGCGCCGCAAAGCGCAACTACTCAAGCTGCGGCCAGACTGGAACGTCATCGAGATTCGCGGCAACGTTCCCACCCGCCTCGATAAACTCGCCATCGACCCCAAGATTGATGCCACCGTTTTAGCCCACGCCGGGCTACGGCGGCTCGACTTCGCTGTCGGCAAAGACGGCCTGCTCCGGGGCGACGCCGTACCGGACGGCACCTGCGCAACAATTGTCGAGACAACCGAAATGCTACCGTGCGTTGGCCAGGGAGCACTCGGCATCGAGATTCGCGAAAAAGACGAGCGCCTGGCCAAGCTCTGCCAGCGGCTGAACCACTTCAATACGCAGGTCTCTGCCGAGGCCGAGCGGTCGTTTCTTAGTACGATGGGTGGCGGCTGCCAAAGCCCGGTCGCCGCACACGCCGAGGTACGCCGCGAGAAAATCTATTTGCGCGGCCTCTCATTCGGCGACGGCACCCAATACAGCGAAGCAGTCGTCACCGGCGAACTTAACGAAAGCCAGGCGCTTGGCCAGGCACTCGGCGAGCAAGTCAAAACCAACCTGTAGGTGCCCCGCTAGAGTTCGCGGACAAGGATGTTGCGCCAGCGCACTTTCGCGCCCTTGGGCCAACCGCCGCCGCCGTGCACCTGCACGGCGATCGAGCCTTTGTCACCGAGGGTGCCGTGCACCTTTTCCCGGTCGTAGTTCGTGTGCTTGAAGGTCGCGCCGTCGAACTCGCAGATCTTCTGTCCATTGAGCCAGGTCGTGATGCGCGGGTACTTGCCGACGCAGCGAACCTTCAGCGTGTTCCATTTTCCGACTCGCCATGCCTTCACCCACTCGTCCGGCGTGCAGGTATATACGCAGCCGTGCTCGCCAGGCTTGCGGACGTTGCCGCCGGTGATCGCCACCAGCTTGCCGTCCTTCACCTGACCGTTAATATCGAAAGCACGGCTATTGAACCCGCCGGTGCCCTCGCCGTAAATGTGCCCAACGTTGCCGGCGTCGTGGAAGTCGACCATCACCTGGAAACACTGTCCCTTATCGTTGGAGCGCAGGAAAAAACCGGAGCACGGCCCCCAGTCGTGGTTCATGTCGATCTTCACCTCAAAGTCGCCAAACTTGCGGTCACTCAACAGGATGCCGCCGTTGCCGGAGCCGGGGGGATCCTGCTCGCCGACGATCGCACCGTCCTCGACAAGCCAGTGACCACCGGTGCCATGCCCGATGCGCTGCGGGTTTTTGTGCCAGCCGTCGAGCGTCTTGCCGTCAAACAGCTTGATCCAATCGTTCTCGGCAGCGACCGCCTGGCCAAGCGGCAATGCGGCAACAGCGGCTGTGGTGGTGGCGGTTTCTCTGAGGAAAGCCCGGCGTGAAATGGAATCGGGATTCGTGTGCATTGCGATATGCTACCGCAGGCTCACCGCCTTGTCACGCCGCATAAAACTTGCGCGCTTGGCCAAGCGCCTCCAACAATGGCGCGCCTCGCGCGCCGGAGGCGCTTGCCGAATGAGAACCTTGCACTTTTACATGACACGAGAAACATTGGCCACGCTGCTGATGACCGTGGTCGTGTTCACTTTCGTGCTGCTGCTTGGTAATCTGTTCAAGGAGATCGCCGCGCTGATGGCATCCGGACAGGTCGCGCCCGGCTTCCTGCTCAAAGCGATCGGGCTGCTCATTCCGTACGTGCTCGTTTACTCGCTGCCGATGGGGATGCTTACCGCAACGCTGCTGGTGTTCGGCCGGTTCAGTGCCGACCACGAACTGACCGCCGCACGCGCCGCCGGCGTCAGCCTGCTATCGCTCTCCGCGCCAGTTCTGGCCGTCGGTGTATTGATGTCCGCGCTGTGCGGCTGGATGAATCTGCAGGTCGCACCCCAATGCCGCCTGGCCTACAAGGCAATGTTGTTCGAGTACGGCCTCGAGAACACTGCCGCCCTGCTCACCGAGAGGGGGTTCACCGACTTCCCTGGGCACCGCGTTTACGTGGGATCGATCGACGGTACCACGCTTCGCGACGTGATGATTTATCAGCACAACGAGGCAGGTAACCTCAAGCTGAGAATGCACGCAAAGGAAGCATCACTTAAGCTGGATGAAGAGACGGGACAGATAAATCTCACCCTCCGTACTGTCGACGGTTTCGAGTTCAGTGACGGCAAGGAGCGTACGTTCGTTTACTCAAAGTACGGTCCGATTGTGCTTGGCAAAAAACCTGATGAGTCGAAGCAACGCCCCGCTAAACTGAAGGAGCTTGGATTCGGCAAACTCCGCGAACGCATCGCCGAGTTGAAACAGCAGGACATTGACCCCACGCCGGTACAGGTGCAACTCCACCAAAAGGTGGCGCTCTCGTTTGCGTGCATCGGCTTCACCCTGATCGGCATCCCGCTGGCCATTCGGACGCACAGGCGTGAAACCAACATCGGCATTGCCATGGCGTTGGTGCTGGTGACCTTTTACTATGGGCTTATCGTGCTTGGCCAGGCGCTCGAAGGGCATCCACGCCTGCTGCCGCATCTCTGGATGTGGCTGCCAAATTTCCTCTTCCAAGGCATCGGCTGCGTGCTGCTCTGGAAAATGAATCGTGGTATTTAGTTTTAAATTTTTAATTTTCAGTTTCAACTAGAATTCAGATTGATTACAAAAACCACATGCACCGTATTGCTCAGCCACACCGTGTTTTGTTGCTGACTGTCGCCGGGCTGGCGCTTGGCTTGATCAGGGTGGAGGCGGCTGATTGGCCTCAATTGCTCGGGCCGCGTGCCGACGGCACTTCCACCGAGACCGGGCTGCTCGCTGCTTGGCCAAATGGCGGGCCAAAGGTCGTCTGGAAAAAAAAGATCGGCACCGGCTACAGCGCCCCGTCGATTCGCAACAGCCGCCTGATTGTGTTTCACCGAATCGGCAATGAGGAGATCGTCGAGGCGCTCGACGCGCAAACGGCCAAGCGGCTTTGGAAACACGCCTACTCCACCCGCTACCGCGACCCGTTTGGCTATAACAACGGCCCGCGCTGCACACCGCTACTCACTACGAACCATTGCTTCACATTCGGCGCCGAGGGTGTGCTGCTGTGTCTCGACATCAAAACCGGCAAACCG
Organism: Pedosphaera sp.; assembly: GCA_022451065.1. Taxonomy (GTDB): domain Bacteria; phylum Verrucomicrobiota; class Verrucomicrobiia; order Limisphaerales; family UBA1096; genus UBA1096. Next base: position 69,875 of record JAKUOU010000018.1, read on the forward strand.
GTTTGGCAGCGAAAAACAGCTGAAGAATTTCAAGTACCCGAGGCATTTTTTGGCATCGGCGCCTCGCCAGTGCTTGAGGGTGATTTGCTGATCGTGATGGTCGGTGGCCAACCGAACTCAACGATGGTCGCATTCAATAAAGACACCGGCAAAACCGTTTGGCAAAGTGTCGGCCGAACAACATGGGAGGGGAAACCGGCCATCGGTTGGCCCGGAGAACCCCTCGTCCGCTGGAGTGGATTCGAGAAACTCGCCAGCTACTCCACGCCGACACTCGCCACTGTTCACGGCAGGCGCACTCTGCTGAGCCTCACTCGACAGGGGCTTGTCTCGCTGGATCCCAACACCGGTAAAATAAACTTCAGCCGCTGGTTCCGCTCCCGTGCTAACGACTCAGTAAACGCTGCGAATCCGATCGTGATTGGGAACCAAGTTTTCTGCTCGGCCGCCTACTACGGCGTCGGCTCGTTCCTTCTAGACATTGCCGAGGATGGCAAACAATTCACCGAAGTCTGGAGCACGAACGAACGCCGTAAAAAAAATAGGCGACTCGATCCAGCCGTTGAGATTCATTGGACGACACCGATTCTGCACGACGGTCATCTGTATGCATTCAGCGGACGCAACGAACCGGACGCGCAATTCCGCTGTGTTGAGTTGAAGACCGGTCGGGTCAAGTGGTCACGAGACGAGCGTTGGCGCGCGTATAGCAGCAAACAGCCCAACGTCTACGGCCGCGGCTCAACCATCATGGCCGACGGCAAATTGTTTGTACTCGGGGAGGGCGGCCTGATTGGCCTTTTCGAGGTCAACGTCGCGAAGCCCGTGGAGCTCGGCCGACACCAGGTTCCGGAGTTTCATTATCCCTGCTGGGCTGCCCCCATCCTTTCTAACAAGCGGATGGTGATCCGTAGCGAGGATTATATGATTTGTTTTGACGTGGCCAAATAATAACCCATCACGCCAGCGCCTGGCCATGGGCTTCTCGCTGATTGAATTGCTGGTGGTGATCGCCATCATCGCGATCCTCGCCGGCCTGCTATTGCCCGCCCTGGCAAAAGCCAAGGACAACGCCACCGGAGTTTATTGCCTAAACAACCAGCGCCAACTCATCACCGCGTGGAAGATGTACGTTGGCGATTACGACGACCACCTGCCGCCCAACGCCAAGCACCTACAGGATCCGCGCGGCTGGATTAACGGCTTCCTCACTTTCGTGCCGAACAACCGCGACAATACAAATTTGCTCTTCCTCATCGGTACACGCAGGCAAATGGGCGACCGTTATCCCAAGTTAAGCCCCTATACCCAGTCAGCCGGCATCTACAAATGCCCATCCGACAAATACACCTGCAAGATCGGACGTAAGGAAATGCCGCGCGTCCGCAGCGTCGCCATGAACGGCTACATCGAGGGTGGGCTTTACGATCCAACAATGAGCTCGACCGTCCCGAGCATCCATGGACTTGGCTGGCGCAAATACGACATCCTCTCTCACATCATCGACCCGTCGCCGTCCGACCTGTGGATTTTTGCCGACGAACACCCGGACAGCATCAACAACGGAGGCTTCGTACTGTATCCTTACAACGCCAGTATCTGGCGAAACCTCCCGGCCAACTACCACAACGCCGCCTGCGGCTACGCCTACGCCGACGGCCATGCCGAAATCAAGAAATGGACCGACCCAGCTCCCAAAGATGAGCCGGTATTGAAGCGGATGCGGCTCGACTATCCCAACAACAATTCAGTCGGAGGCAAGGCCCGCGACTACTGGTGGGTCATCGAGCATTCCACCGCCCCATTGAAACGTAGGTAAGCTTGGCCAAGCGGAGTTCAGTCTCCAAAGTATTTTTTAAGAATTCAGTCCGGCTTCCAACGGCGGTCGTTGGCTCGAGAGCGGCCGGTCATGTCGATCTCCTTTGGCAACGGCTTGGCTACGCTGAGCGGTGATTGATCCCCCACCCTTTTTGCCAGGAACAAAGTGGATATCAACAAAGACTTGGTTCGAATCATAGAGCAAACCTATGAGGTGACCTCTCTAATAACTCTGCCTGCCACGTCGGTTAGGCGGAAGTCGCGGCCGTTGTAGCGGTAGGTCAGGCGTTCGTGATCCATGCCCAGTAGATGGAGTATAGTCGCATGCAGATCATTGACGGTGACCTTATTCACGGCAGCCTTATGGCCAATCTCGTCCGTCTCGCCGTAGTTCACGCCGCCCTTGATACCGCCACCGACCATCCAATTGGTGAAAGCGTGCGGATTATGATCACGTCCAGGCTTGCTACCCTTCTGCGCAACCGGTAACCGACCAAATTCACCGCCCCAGACGATGAGCGTCTCGTTTAGCAATCCACGCTGGGCCAGATCAGTAATCAGGCCGGCAACCGGCTTGTCGGTTTCAGCGGCAAATTGCGAATGATTCCCCTTGATGTCATTATGCCCATCCCAACTTCGTTGGTTCTCCATGCCCCCGCTGTAAATCTGAACAAATCGAACACCACGCTCAACCATCCGTCGAGCCGTAAGACATTGCGAGGCAATGTGCTTACATTTGTCATCGTCAAGGCCGTATAGCTTTTTGACATGCTCCGGCTCCTGATCAACAGCCAGAGCTTCCGGAGCAGCGCTTTGCATGCGGTAGGCCAGTTCAAAACTCTCAATCCGCGCAGCCAACTCTTCCTCATAAGGGTTGGCATCAAGATGTTTTTGATTCAAGTGCCGAAGCAGATCCAACTGCCGCCGCTGTTGGTCAGGGTTCATTTCTTTCGGCCGGTAAAGATTGTCGATTGCATCACCCGTCGGACGAAAATGTGTCCCCTGATAGACACTCGGCAGGAATCCAGCGCCCCAGTTGGCCGCATGGCCCTTAGGCAGACCGCGTCCCTTCGGATCGCTCATGACAACAAATGCTGGCAGACTATCGCTGTTGCTGCCCAAACCATAAGTCACCCAGGAACCCACACACGGGTAGCCCATACGCGGCAGACCACAGTTCATCATGAAAAGCGCCGGCGAGTGATTATTACTCTCGGTATGCCCAGAGTGTATAAACGCCATACGATCGGCGTGCATGGCCAAGTGCGGAAAAATCGAAGAAATATGTTTGCCGCATTGGCCGTGCTGCTTGAACTCAAACGGACTTTTCATCAGGCCACCGACCGAGTTTGCAAAAAAACCGGTGAACCGATCGAAACCTTCGAGCGTTTGACCGTCACGCTTGGCCAAGGTCGGTTTGTAATCCCAAGTATCCACTTGGCTGGGACCACCGTTCGTAAATATCCATATGACCGACTTCGCCTTAGGCGCAAAGTGAGGGTACTTGGGCGCAAGTGTACTTTGGCCCGCCAAGCCCTCTTGCTGGAGCAGACTCCACAAACCAAGCGAACCCATACCCATCCCGCACCGCTGCAACATAGCACGGCGAGTCAGTTTCTTAATTTCTCTTATTTTGTCCATTAGTTAACGTACACAAACTCATTCAATCCAAAGAGTACTTGGGCGAAGTCGGCAAGAGCCAGTTTGCGAGCATCTTTTCGGCCCACTTCATGGTAGGATTCCTCCTGTTTAGTGATGAACGCTGAGATTGCTTGTTTCTCTGTCAAAGAAGGGGCACGACTGATAACCGTCTCATAACCCAGCATAACTGCTTGGCTGTTGTCCTTATTTTCAAACTTCCCAGCCAACGACATAGCTGCAGCGCGAATTTGACCGCTATTCATGAACATTAATGCTTGAGGGGAAATGATCGTCGAGGGCCGTGCCCCTTGACCAACCAGTGGTTCAGGAGAATCAAACAACTGCATGGTAGGAATCAGTTTGCTGCGTTTAATCTGGAAATAAATGCTGCGCCTTTTCATTAATGGATCGAGTGTTCCCTTCCCGAACATCGTAGTGTCTAGCAGGCCACTCACCTTTAGCAAACTGTCTCGAATCGGCTCTGCCTCAAGCCTTCGCGGGGTATACCGCCAATACAATGCATTCTCTGCATCAACCTGTGACTTGGTTTGGGAGAAATTCGCGCTTTGACCATAGACATAACTCATCACGATTTTTTTGTGCAACGGTTTCAGGCGCCAACCGTTGTTGATCAACTCTCCGGCCAAGAAATCAAGTAATTCGGGGTGAGTCGGAACCTCACCCTGCAGACCAAAGTCGTTGGGTGTATTCACAATGCCGCGACCGAGGTGATGCTTCCAAAGTCGATTAACGATCACCCTCGCGAGCAACTGCCCCGCCCCGTGGTCAGTATCCGTAAGCCAATTCGCAAGCGCTTTCCGCCGAAAACTCGTTCGTGCCCACTCCGGCTTAGGTTGCTGCCATTTCTTCTCATCTTTTGTGCCTCGCATAAGCACCCGCAAAAAACCCTGCATCATTTTTTCCTGTTTTTGCCTGGTATCCCCACGCCTCAGCAGGTGCACATCCTTATAAAAATGCGGAAATCCGCGGCCATCAGCGTGGTGCTTGATCGGCTTGTACCCCTCGCTGCTGATCTGCACCTTGGTTGTCTGCGGCTTCGGTTTGGCCGCCAAATGCGCCTTTACTTTGGCGTCGCGCTTCAGCCATTCGCTGTCGAGCGTTCGGTACGCTTTAAGTAATCCCTGCCGTTCTTTTTCACTAAACTCGGCCAAATTGTCGGCGCCCTTGAACGCACCACGTAATTTCGCGATCGAAGCGATCTGCGCGCTGCCTTTGAGAGGCACTGGCTTGGGATGACTTGTAATAGCCAGGCGTGGGCGACCGATGGTGTGACTGGTGTTGGTGAAAAAATCCATCTCAACCGTCAACTTCATACCATCAGCAAAACCAACCGGTTCAGAGAACTCGAACACTGCGGCCTGGTCTTTGCCGATCCCACCTCGATCGACTGCCCAACCGGTTTTCTTTTTGTCAGTGTCAATGGAACTGGCAACAGAGAGGCCCTCTTTGTTCTGCTCGAAAGTAGCTTGCGGGTTAACCAACTTCACTGATACCCGCTTGCTACCACCGTCGAGCGGTTCGACGAACACCCGAATATCGCTCAACGCAAAATTCCCGTTATCGGCCCGGCCCGGTCCGTTGTGTTTCATCGACTCATGCGCCAGCGCCTCAACACGAATCCCCGTCAACGCCTTTGCCTTTGACTCAGTAGTGATCACCCAGCGGTCGTCCTTTGGATTGTTGCCGTTCAACAAAAAAGAACCATCGCCTTGGCTCTTGAATGCAGCCCCATTCAGTGACTTGATTTCCAGATCATCGAGAACCAGCCATTCAAAATTTTCTTCACTCTCGTGAGGTGGATTTTTTGCCCAGGCAATAAAGCGTTCGTGCAACGATTCGTTCTCCCATTTGGCCAAGCCAGCTGTCATTTTTTCTTGAACCACCTGCCACTTGGCCAAGGCGGCGCGCGTTTCGTCCGGCTTGAGGTCGACATCAATCTCGCTGCGAATCGTCGTAGCGAAGGTGGTGATCAAACGGTAATAATCGCGGGTCGGAATCGGGTCAAATTTGTGATCATGGCAACGAGCGCAACCAATGGTCACCCCCAGCATCGCCGTGCCCATCGTGCCAACCATGTCGTCGAGTTCATCGTAGCGTGCAGATTCGAATTCTTTCTCCGTCAACTGGGTTGGGAACACACCGGCCCCAAGAAAACCGGTCGCCATCAACGCCAGCGGATTCTCAGGCGCAATCTCGTCGCCTGCAATTTGCCAGCGCACAAACTGATCGTACGGCATATCGTCGTTGAGCGCCTTGATGACAAAATCGCGGTAGTGATAGGCATGGTTCCTGTCGGTGTCCTGCTCAAACCCAAAACTGTCAGCATAACGCGCAACATCAAGCCAATGGCGCCCCCAACGCTCACCGTAATGTGGCGAATTCAGCAACTGATCCACCACACTCTCAAGTGCCGCACGAGGATTTCCATCAGCCGCAGTCAGGAAATTTGCAACCTCCTCCGGTCCTGGCGGCAAGCCGATGATGTCAAAGTAGAGTCGACGCAACAGTACACGGTGCTGTGCCGGGTCGTTGGGCTGGATCCCGGCAGCCTCAAGCTTCGACAGGACAAAGTAATCGATCTCATTCGACACCCATTGACTGTTCTCCACCTTTGGAACGGTCGTCATCTTCAGCGGCGTGAAAGCCCAGTACTCCCGGTCGCTTTCAGTAATCTGCATTTCGCCATCCGCTACCTTCGAATCGACGAGAGTCTTTCCATAAGGCGCACCCATATCGATCCACTCAGCGAACTTGGAGATCAACCCGGCCGGCAGTTTTCCTCCCTTTGCAGGCATGTGAGGTTTCTCCGTATGCGAGATCAGCTTAAAGAGCCGACTGGTCTTCGCACTGCCCGGCATTACAGCCGGTCCTTCGCTGCCACCTTTGAGTAGCAAATTGCGCGTGGTGATGTCTAGTTCGCCGCGGACCTTTTCGCCACCGTGACATTTGACACAACGTTGCTTCAGCGCTTGGCCAACACCATCCCGGAATATCGCCAAACCCTTTGCCATTTTCTTGGCATGATCGGGCCGCACCTGAGCTTGCGCTAGACCTAGCGGAACGCTGGCCAAAATGGCAATCAAGACTACCATTAAACGAACTGGCATGGGCAGACGATACGCCGCTATCGCAAACGGGACAACCGCTTTTCACTTGCGTTTCACTGGTAGCAGGGTGAAATGGCCGCATGCACACCAAGCGATTCCTTTGGGTGGCACTGGCGATCACGCTCGCCACCTCAACTCAGGCAAAAGATATTCGCATCGGCATGGTCGGACTCGACACCTCGCATGTCACCGCCTTCACCCGTGTCCTAAACGACAAGACCGACAAAAACCACGTCGCCGGTGCCCAGATGGTCGCCGCTGTCAAGGACAGTAGCCCCGACATCGAGTCCAGCTATACGCGTGTCGAGAAATATACCACCGAGTTGACCGGCAAATGGGGCGTGAAACTTTATCCCACCGTCGCCGAACTTTGTCAGCACGTCGATGCGGTGATGATTGAAAATGTCGACGGACGCCCCCACCTCAAGCATGCCATCGACGTTATCAAGGCCGGCAAGCCTCTCTATATCGACAAACCACTCGCCGGGACACTTGAAGATTGCGTAAAGATTTACCAACTAGCCAAAGAACACAAAGTCCCGGTGTTCAGTTCATCCTCGTTACGCTATGCAAAAAACACCCAGGCCGCCCGCGCCGGCGACTACGGTAAAGTACTTCGCTGTGAAACATTCAGCCCGGCTCATCTTGAGCCTCATCATCCCGACCTGTTTTGGTACGGCATCCACGGGGTCGAGTCATTGTTCACCGTGATGGGTCCCGGCTGCGTGTCGGTCAAGCGTGGCACAACCGACGATGGCAAAATCGAGGTGACCGGAACATGGAAGGATGGCCGTGTCGGCATTTTCCGCGAAGGCAAAGGCTACGGCGGCACGGCCAAGTGCGATTCCGGCAAACACCCGATCGGCAGTTATGACGGCTACGCGCCGCTCGTCGAGGCGGTAGTCCAGTTTTTCAAAAGCGGCAAGTCGCCCGTCGATGCCCGTGAGACGTTGGAAATTTATGCTTTCATGCAAGCTGCCGACGAATCAAAAGCCGCAAATGGAAAGGAAGTCCCACTAAAACTCGAATGGGAGTAACCCTCAACAGGCAAATTGATTGGCTGCTTTGCGGTGGGCGGTGGTCAGTGGGAGTTCGCCAAGATTGGCCACAGAAACCCATTTGCCCTTGAGCTTGGCCAAGAGCGGCTTTCGTGTCCGTAAGATTACGAACATCTCAAGCCGGTTACGGTAGCAGGTGATTGAGTGGTTGATGATGCAGAGCGACTCTGGCTCCACTTGACCAAGCGCAAGTTTTGTACTGGCCAAGTCGGCTGGCTGGACCTGGGTATCATCCACTAACCAATTGGGGAATTCCCAAAATCCGCTGTTCACTTCCCCGCTTGGACGTCGCTGTACGAAGACATTTCCATGCCAGGCAATGATAAAGCCGATGAAGCGCCGCTTACTCACCGGCGCCCGTTTGGCCAAGACCGGGATACGGTTTACCTTGTTTTGCTTTCGAGCGATGCAGTGGCCTTTCAAGGGACAGTCGTGACAGAGTGGGTTACGCGGTGTGCAGATCAAGGCACCCAGTTCCATCATCGCCTGGTTGAAGGCCGCGGCGTTTCGCTGGCTTGTTCTTTGAAGGCCAACGGCGTGCTTCACCAGGTCGGCGGTAACCAACCAGAGTTGCTCGACAACTTGTTTCTGCTTTGACGGCCGTTCGATACCGAGCAGGCGCGTCAGCACACGGGCGACGTTTCCGTCGACAAGTGGTTCCGGTTGGTTGTAAGCGATGCTGCAAATCGCACCCGCGGTGTAACGCCCCACTCCCGGCAGTGCCAACACGCCACCTAAGTCGCGGGGGAATTTTCCGCTCAATTCTTCGCAGATTAGCCTGGCCGCCTTTTGCAAGTTGCGGGCTCGCGAGTAGTAGCCCAAGCCCTCCCAAAGTTTGATCACCGTGTCCTCGTCGGCGGCGGCGAGCGATGCGATGTCCGGCAACTGCTCCATCCACCGTCGCCAGTAGGGGATCACGGTTTTGACCTGCGTCTGCTGCAACATGACCTCCGAAATCCAAATCGCGTACGGATCGCGCGTCCGCCGCCACGGCAGGTCACGGGCGTTTCCGGCGAACCACTTGAGAAGTGGAGCCACGATGGAACGAATGTGCATCGGCCCGGCAGCCTACCGCCCGACATGCGCTTGGCCAAGCGCCGGTCGTTGACTTGCGATCCGTTCCGCGACAGAGTTACCGAACTGGGATGAGTAATTCGCAACAAAGCATCACGGCCAACGGACAGAATATCGCCACTGGACTTCCGGTGTCGCTTCACGATTTTCTCAAGGCACAGGGCATGCTACCTCGCAGCGTCGTTGTGGAACTAAACGGCGAAGCGGTGCCGCCCTCGGAGTTCGTGGAGCGACAACTCAACGCGGGCGACTCTATGGAAATCGTCAAGGTGACAGCAGGAGGATGAGGGAAAAATTCCAGAGCCTTCGAGGGTATCTACTGCTGGACGGCGGCGGCATGTACGGTTCCCTATTTCACCACACGGTCATCCTCATGTGCCAGCACTCGCCCGAGGGAGCCTTCGGCTTGGTGCTCAATCAACCGGGGGACAAGCGCATCGGCGACGTGCTCCCGATCGACATTCCACCAACGTTGAAAAACCAACGCACCCGCAGCGGCGGCCCGGTTGATACGTCGTCGGTACACATCCTGCACAGCGACTCATTTATGTTTCAGGGCAACGTGATGAACAACCTCTCACTGGTACAGAACCCGGGCGAACTGAACGATCTCACCAACTCGGTCAACCCCGACCACAAGATCGAAGTGTTCCTCGGCTACTCCGGCTGGAGCGCTGGCCAACTCGAAAGCGAGTTGGCACGTAAAGCGTGGCTTGTTTGTCAGGCCAAGACAGAACTGGTTTTCAGTAATCCCAATGAGGCGGCCTGGCGCGAGATTCTTCGCGGCCTGGACTGGCAGCATCGGTTGCTGGCCGACGGCCCGGACGACCTCTCGTGGAACTGATGCAGCTTGGCCAGGCGCTTGGCTTGGTTCTCCGGTGACGTTACGCTGCCGTTTCGTTTTGCATGAAAGTCAACCTAGCATACGGTTCAAGTCATCTTCCCATCGAGGTTCCCGACAATCGCACGACGGTCATTAAGCCGACGCACATCGACGGCCTGGCCGATGAGAAGATGGCCGTGCTCAACGCGCTTAAAAACCCGATCGGCAGCCAGCCGTTGCTCGAGCGCATCCCAGCGGATACGAAGATTTGCATCGCCTTCACGGACCTCACCCGCGCCACACCCAATGACCGGATCATTCCCTGGCTGCTCGAGTATCTCGGCGGGCCAAATGACAACATTACACTGCTCAACCAACTCGGCACGCACCGACCCAACACGCGGGAGGAACTGGAGACAATGCTCACACCCGAAGTCGTCGACAACTATCGCGTACTCAATCACGAGCCAGAAAACCGCGAGGCACTAGTGCAGGTCGGCACCACAGTTGACGGCACGCCGGCACTGATCAATCGGCACATTGTCGATGCCGACCTGCGCATCATCACCGGATTTATCGAGCCGCATTTTTTTGCGGGGTTCAGCGGCGGCGTTAAGGGCATCATGCCTGGGTGCGCCGGGCTGGAGACGGTAATGAGCAATCACGGCGCAAAAAACATCGGTGATCCGCAGGCGACATTCGGCATAACCGAGGGCAACCCGCTTTGGGAGGAACTGCGCAATATCGCGCTCAAGACCGGGCCGAGTTTCTTGCTAAACGTCACCCTCAACGAGCAGCGCGACATCACGAATGTGTTCGCCGGCGACATCATCGAGGCGCACAAGAGCGGCTGCGCGTTTGTCAAAAACTCGGCCATGCAGCGTGTTGAGCAACCGTTCGACATCGTCGTCACGACGAACAGCGGCTACCCTCTGGATCTCAACCTGTATCAGGGTGTCAAGGGCATGAGCGCCGGCGCCCGTGTGCTGAAGAAGGGCGGTACGCTGATCCTCGCCGCTGAGTGCCGCGAAGGTGTGCCCGGCGGCAGCCCACTTGACAACCTGCTGCGCAGCGCAGGCTCGATAGAGGAAATTTTGACTATGCTTTCCACGCCGGGATTCGTCCGCCCGGAACAATGGCAGGCACAGATTCAGGCGCTCGTGCAACGCCATGCCGAGGTGCTCGTTCACAGCATGCTGGACAATGACACGCTCGAAGCCTGTCACCTAGTCCCGTGCGGAGACATCAGCTCCGAGGTCACCAACCGGCTCGATCAACTCGGCCCCGACGCCCGCATGGCCGTTCTGCCGCAGGGGCCGCTGACGATTCCCTATCTCGCGTAATTTCACCTCGCAAATCTTGGCCCTATCGCCTAGCGTTTGCGGACACGTTGAGCCACTTTTTCATTTGAAAGAAGCACGTTTTCATTTAGCCGCGCTGATGGCGGTTCTCGGCATGTCCACGACAGTGTTGCCGCTTAGCCAAGCGGAGCAAACTGTCTTTTCGCCGGAGGGCATCCAATTCTTTGAAAGTAAGATTAGACCGCTGCTCGTCGACAATTGCCATAAGTGCCACGGCAATGAAAAACAAAAGGGGAATCTCCAACTTGTCTCCCGCGAAACCATCCTACGGGGCGGCGACACCGGCGCGGCAATCATGCTGGGCGATCCGGCCAAGAGCCTGTTAATCGAGGCAGTCAAGTACACCAACGCTGATCTGCAGATGCCACCCAAGAAAAAGTTGGGCAAAAAAGCCGTCGCCGATCTTGAGAAGTGGATTCGTCTAGGCGCCCCTTGGCCAAGCGAGACCGCCCAAATCGCCGTCAGGCGGGAACACGGTTTTGTGATCACCGACGAAGACCGCGACTACTGGGCTTTCCAACCGGTCAAGCGTCCGCGCTTGACAAATCTCAACGGCAACCAAGCACCGATTGATCAGTTGATTCAAAAGCAACTCGACGCAAAGGGAATCGCCACGAACCCCATCGCCGACAAGGCCACGCTCATCCGCCGGGCATACTTCGACCTCATCGGTCTGCCGCCGACTTATGGCGAGGTACAGGCATTCGTGAACGACAGCTCCCCCGACGCCTGGCCAAGACTCATCGAGCATCTGCTCAGCCTGCCTCAGTACGGCGAACGCTGGGGCCGCCATTGGCTCGACGTTGTGCGCTTCGCCCAGACCAACGGCTATGAGCGTGACGACGAAAAACCGCTTGTCTGGAAATTCCGCGACTACGTTATCCGGGCCTTCAACGAGGACAAGCCGTACGACCAGTTCGTGATGGAGCAGATCGCCGGCGATGAATTGCCGGATGTGGACAATGACAGCTTGATCGCCACCGGTTTTTACCGGCTGGGTGTATGGGATGATGAACCGGATGACGAGCGCGCTGCCGAGTTTGATGGGCTCGATGACATGCTCAAGACCACCTCGGAAACCTTCATGGGCCTGACGGTTGGCTGCGCGCGTTGCCATGATCACATGTTCGATCCCATCTCGCAGCAGGACTACTACGAGATGCTCTCGTTCTTCCGCAACGTCCGCTACTATGACAAGCCAAAGTACGAGTGGGACTCCGCCACCTACTCGCCGCTTATTTCGCCACGAGAGGTTTTTGCGTGGCAAAACAAAAAGGACAAACCAAAGGACGCCAAGCCGCCGTGGGACGGTCGCGAGTACGCGATGACTGTGCGCGAACACAGCGCCAAGCCAATGGACACTCACCTGCTGACCCGCGGCAACTCCGGTCGCCCCAGCAAAAAAGTGGAGCCGGAATTTCTCAAGGTCTTGGCCAAAGCCAAGCCGGCCATCGCCAAATCACCAAACCCGTTCACGACCGGCCGCCGGCTCGCCCTGGCCAGGTGGATTGCCAGCCCCAGACATCCGTTGACCGCCCGCGTGATGGCCAATCGCATTTGGCAGTTCCACTTTGGCCGCGGCCTCGTCGCAACGCCGAACGACTTCGGCAAAGCCGGCGTGCCTTGCTCCAACCATGCGCTGCTCGACTGGCTGGCGGCAGAGTTCATCGACAGCGGCTGGTCGATCAAGTACATGCACCGCGTGATCATGAACAGCAACGCTTACCGCAACACTTCGTGGCAAAATCCGGCCAACCAAGATGCCGATCCCGGCAACGAGTTGGTCTGGCGCCAAAACCTTCGCCGTCTCGAGGCCGAAGCCATTCGCGATGCCATTCTCAAGATCAGCAACTCACTCAATACCGCGATGGGCGGCCGCGGATTTTATCCGAACTTCAGCGGCGAAGTGATCGCCGGCGCCTCCAGGCCTGGCCGAGGCTGGGGCTACTCCGGGGCCGATGAGCAGGCGCGCCGCAGCATTTACGCCTTCGTGAAGCGGACGATGATGGTGCCGTTCCTTGAGGTGTTCGACTACACTGGGACTGAGGGTTCGATTGGTGCTCGTGCAGTGACCACTGTTGCCCCGCAGGCGTTGACATTACTCAACAGCGAATTCGTCTCTGTCCAAGCCGGCAAGCTGGCGAGTGAACTCTTGGGGAACCATTCAGCCGACATGACCGCGTTGGTGAACTCGCTTTTCCGCCGGACACTTGCCCGCGACGCCACACCCGAGGAGATCGCCTTTGGCCAACACTACCTCGGTCAACAGGAAGCACGGCACCACGAGGTGCTCCACCAACTTGTCTTCATGCCCGACGTCCCGGCTTCCATCGAGCGCGGTTTCCGCGACAAGCTGCCGCAGGAAAAATTCCTCATCCCGCCCGACGCCAACTGGCATGCCCACGCCGGCAAATGGGGCGGCGGCTACGAGGGCATCATGAACGTCGAGCCGGGGCGCGGACCGTTCGTGCTGATGACTGCAGCTAAGCAGACCGACTTCACGCTCAGCGGCCGGATCAAACTTGAGCAAAGCGTCGAGAACGCCGGCATCCTACTTAGAGCCAACACTAACGGAACCGAGAATACAGGCTACGAAATCCACTTCGACATACGGCACAACGAGTTGTTAATTCGCCGCCATGCCAAAGAGATCAAGACATTGGCCAAGCGAGGGCTCCGTCCGTCGTTTGGCTGGCGCAACTTCCGAGCGGAATTGGCCAAGGGCGAAATTCGCTTTTGGCTCGAAGACGGCGACCAGCCGCTGCTCTCCGCCAGAGACGAATCACCAGTCGAGGGCGACGGCCACATCGGCATCCGCGCCTGGGGTGGCGTCGTCCGTACTGATCAGTTGAAACTGCACTTGACCAAACGCGACGTGCTCGTCAACGAAATCGCCCCCTCCAAATCGACCGACGGCGAACTGGTCACCCAAGACCAAGTCGGCTTGGCCAAGCGCCGCGCGCTGCAGGATCTTTGTTCCGTGATGTTCAACATCAGCGAGTTTGTCTACGTTGACTGAATATGCAGCAAATTCGGGCCTGATATTTTCCCGGAATAACACTAAAATAAATAGGAAATATGCTGTTAAAGAAAACCCTTAAGGACAGCTATAATCCTTCAACTGCGTTTCCGAGTAAGCATAAATTCATTACCTTCTGTATCGCGACACATAGCCAGGTGCGGGCGTTCTCCGTCTTCCTCTTGAGGTTCCCTCGTCAGCATTCCCCCAGCGGCTTGAACCTCTGAAGCCCCTTGAACAACATCAGCCACCTGAAAAGTCATTCCGGTCCAAGTTACATCCCCTTCACCTCCACCGTGGATTCCGATTGTTGCCCCTGCTACCACCACTTCAGAAATCACCTCTGAGCGTTTGACTATTTCGCCATCAAAAACAGCCTCGTAAAAATCTAAGGCACGACCCATCTCATTTGCCCAGATCACATATTTTACCCTTTGAACATTCATGAAACTAGATCGTTAAAACAGATCGGTTTTCTTCCACCTTAAAAATCATCAGAAACTTATTCTGCCTGAATTACTACAACCTGCCCCCCTTCCACGGTTGCTCTCACATTGATTGGCCTGCAGCAGTTCTCGCAGTCAGACACCAAGTCAAGTTCTCCATCAATCCCGTCCAGTATAACGAGGGTATCCGAGTTACAGTAGGGGCAGGAGATGGCGGTTGTGCCGTCCAATGGCCGATTCCCTTGTGCTTTTAGTTCTTTACCTGTCTTGCCCCGTGTTTACGGAGGAGGTCGGCAATTTCGACGTGACCTTCTTCAATCGCAATGTACAAAGGCGTCGTCCCATCCTCGTCCTTCGCATTCACATCGACTCCTTTTGAAATTAGTAGTTCAGCAATATCCTTGTGGCCTGTGTCAGCTGCTAGATGCAGAGGAGTTGCCCCATCCTCATCTTTCGCATTTGCATTTGCACCATTGGCGATAAGTAGTTCGGCGATTTCCCTGTGGCCATCGTAAACAGCACCATCCAAAGGAGTAGATCCAAACTCATCCTTTGCATTCACATCCGAGCCATTAGCAATGGCTAGTTTAACGCCTTCAATATTTCCGTTTTTAATATCTTCAAACATAAATCTTATGCTGCCTGACAAAACATACCCACAATACCATCAAATATCAATTAACGGCTTTAGTAGTCTACAGAATGTCGATCTCCAGAGAATTACTTCCTTTCAGCTTTCAATTCTTCTTATCGATTTTACGGATACGGACTTCGCGGAACTCGACTTTGCCTGTGAGGTGGTGCATCTGTAGCAGAATGCTCCCCTTTTTATGACGGTTTTCGGGATCGTAGCAGTCGGCTGCGGGCTTGCCGTTGATCCATGTTTGTAAATGGTTACCGATGGCACGGATCCGCATTGTGACCCACTCTCCATCTTTCGTTGCAGGTTTGGGTGCACGTGCACCTTTTACCTTCAAGGCGTAAATGCTGCCCGTAGGGTTGTTACTGTCACCATGGTCCAGCTGCGCCTCATAGCCGGGCGGAAATTCCTGTTTCTTGTCGGCATGTGGTGCGCAGCGGAAATAGATCCCACTGTTTCCGCGCCCACCATCGGTATCGCTGATGCGGGCTTCCGCATAGAGTTCGAAGTCGTCGAATTCATCGAGCGAGGAGAGGTACCCCTGGCCCCCGTGGCCAGTAAGGACTCCATCGATGACTTTCCATTCGGGCTTGTGTTTGAACTTGTTCTCCCGCCAGCCATCAAAGTTACGACCGTTAAAAAGCTGGATCCAACCATCTGTGGCAACTTCAAAATCAGGATTCTCTACTAGTAACCTTGAAATACATCCCACTAATAGTACCGCTGTGATTGTTGTGATTAGGAGGTGTTTCATTGCTCTTCAACTTTCATTTCTTTAGCCATCTTGCCCCCGTGTTTACGGAGGAGTTCGGCGATTTCTGTATGACCTTCATCAACCGCCAGATGCAAAGAAGTCCATCCCCCAATGTTTGCGTTCACATTCGCACCTTTGGTGATGAGTACTTCGACAATTTCCTTGTGGCCTGAAGCAGCCGCCTCATGCAAAGGAGTCCCACCAAGATTATTCTTTGCGTTCACATCAGCACCTGCCGCAATAAACAGTTCAGCTATTTCCTTGTGACCTTCCTCAGCCACATTATGCAAAGGTGTTCTCCCTTTATCATCCTTCGCATTCACATCGGCCCCATCAGCCAAATCCAGTTCTACGGCTTCNGTATTTCCGTCTTTGGCGGCTTGGTGGAGTGAGATTTTCGGCGGTTTTGGCTCCCGTAGAAAAACCAACAAGAGCAGGACTGAAATAATGATTACAAGGCCGTCTGTGAACCGGTTTCCAACTGCGAAATTGAAATTGCGTTTCATAGGCCTGAGAGGGGCAGGATCTTAGCAGGCCACTCATCATATCACAATATCTTAAACGACGTGATGTCGACGTTGAACAGGTATCGGAAGATTTAGCGCCCTTCAGCTTTCAATTCTTCACCCGTCTTGCCGCCGTGTTTGCGGAGGAGGTGGGCGGATTCAGGGCGTCTCACTTCGATGACTATATCTAGCGGTGTCATCCCTTTAGACATTTTTGCATTCACATCCACACCTGCAGCCAAGTGCTGCTTTACAGTTTCGATATTCCCAACTGCGACAGCTTGGTGTTTAGGGTTCAGAGTTTTCGTACCGGATGATAAAGTATATTAAGGTGTTTGCTTTCTATCCATTCTTTTTTGTCGCGGCTTATGTAAGAACAGTAAAAACAAACACCAAAGGAAAGGGCGGTAAAAAATATACAACTGGAATCACACCGTCATGTACTTCGACCACTAATTAACTCGCTGCAACATCAATAGGCGGAATTCGAGTGCCTCTTTGCCGGGGATTTTGAGGGCGTGCAAAGTTAATTCGCCCTTTCCTTTTTTGAGTGCAATAATGCCCATCTTTACGGCCTTGAAATCCTTGACGTAGGATTCCTGCCGCAACACACGATCGTTTTCCTGTCCGCGATCGGGCACTTCATGTGCTTCAGTTATCGTGTAACGCAGTTTACTCTGATTATGGATTAGTTCAAGCACTGCACCTTCATCACCCTTAGGCACTGCGTAGTGAAGCGTCACTTCATATTTCCCTGCAGCACCCACCTCGGCCTGCCAAGTGATCTTGTCTTCCGGTTTGGTCCAGTTGGTGAAATAAGAGCAGTTGGGAAAACGATTCGAGCGCTTGATACCGCCATGAGCAGTGGCGTCGCGTGCAGGGATTTGCGTCCACGTATAATCCGGATGCGCAATCACGAATGGTCGTTCGTCACGTTTCAACTCTGAAAGAACGTTGTTTTCCCACTCCGCCACGACTTGACGTAGGCTACCGGCAATCCCGGGCTTCGTTTTGCTGATGTCCTTTATTTGCCCCGGGTCGGCAACCATGTCGAAGAGTTTACCGGTGTTATCCAGTCGGTACTGTTGCGTGCGTACGCTCACACGTCCTCTCCAATGCGAAAAAATCTTTCTGTCTTTCCAGGGTACTTTTTTGCCAAGTAGCAATGGCTTAAGACTACGTCCATCGAGTTTCTTACGGCTGACCACCTGAATGCCCGTTAGGTCGGCCAGCGTAGGCAACAGATCAATGGCGGCGCTAATTTGCTTCACCTTCGTCCCCGCCTTGATGCCTTTTGGCCAGCGTACCAGCAACGGCGAGCGAACACCGCCCTCATCTGTGGAGCCCTTGCGACCTTTCATGCTGCCATTCCAGCGCAAACCATTTGGACCGTTGTCATGGAAGAAAGCCACGATCGTGTCATTGGTAATTTTCAGGTTATGGAGCTTCTGGAGAACACGGCCGACATTCCAATCGATATTCTCGCACATGGCCAGAGCGCAACGCACATGCGAAATATTTTCGCGTTGGCGGGGCCTAAGATTTGGCTTCTGCCAATCTCGATGGCGCATGGAAAGGTCCTTGCGCTCAAACTTCTCCCAGAATCTATCCGGGACCTGCATCGGCGAGTGTGGTGTGTTGTAAGGGAGATACGCGAAAAACGGTCTGCCTGACTTATGCGCCTTTTCCATGAACGATATCGCCTTGTCAGTAAAATCATCGATGCAGAAACCTTCACCACGAACAATGCGACCGTTGTGCTCCAAAGGCGGACTGAAATAATCACCCCAATGCCCAGAGCAAAACCCGTAAAACTCATCAAAGCCGCGTCCGTTGGGATGATACGGATACTGCATGCCGTTGTGCCATTTGCCGAAAGCGCCCGTAGCATAGCCGGCGGCTTTGAAAGTATCGCCGATGGTTTGTTCATCAAGATTCAACCTTTCACCACCTGCAGAAGTACTGTAGACGCCACCGCGCACATGATAACGCCCGGTCAGAAATTCCGCACGCGTTGGCGAGCAAACTGGGCATACAAAGAAGCGATCAAAACTCGCCCCGTCGCGGGCAAGTGAATCTATATTCGGCGTGGAAAGATTTTTGTTTCCATTCAGGCTAAGATCTCCCCAGCCTTGATCGTCGGTAAGAATGACGATGATATTAGGTTGTTTTGCATGAGCAAAGGTACAAAGTAAAATAGAGAGACAAAGCAAAAATTTCACGCACGGAATGTTGCGCAAAGACCCGAAGGCGAAAAAACTATTTTTTATGCCTACTAATTTTCTTTCACATTCGCGTCCCACCAAAAGCACGGCTACGATTGTTGCGATTAGGAGGTGTTTCATTTGCCAGCGGCTTGCAATTCTGCACCCGTCTTGCCGCCGTGTTTGCGGAGGAGATCGGCGGTTTCGGGTTTATTTTTTGCCCCATCAAGCGGCGTATAATCTTTCTTATCCTTCGCATTCACATCCGCACCTTTGGCGATTAGGAGTTCAGCGATTCCATTGTGACCTATATCTGCCACCATATGCAAAGGAGTTCGTCCATCGTCATCCTCGATATCCATAGCCGCACCCTTGACAACAAGCAATTCTGCGACATCCTCGTGACCGTTCCGAGCTGCAAAATGCAAAGGAGTCGCTCCCCAATTATCATCCTTAATATTTACATCCGCACCAGCAGCCAAGTGCTGTTTGACAGCTTCGATGTTTCCGTTCATGGCGGCTTTCCATAATGGGATGTCTGGTGCTTTGGCTGCTACAACTGGCTCAGTCGGTTTCGTTTCCGCTTGAGGAGTCGACTGCTGCGACTTCCCACACCCGACCAACAGCACGGCTGCGATTGTTGTGATCAGCAAGTGTTTCATTTCTTTCGTTTCTGGGCAAACATCCAATCCATAAATCCATCGGTGAAGTAAGCAAAGTCATCAATGACGTGACCTTGTGCTTTGTATTCGTGATATCTTACGTCGGTAGCATCTGCTTCCTTGAGTGCTTTGAAACTAATGCGTGAGCCTTTGACCCCTCTATCCCCATCCCCGTTGAAGATCCAAACAGGGACATGCTTGATGGATTTTGCTTCTTCGGCATTTTGCGGGCCATGGGAGAAACCGGATAATGGGGCAGCGGCCGCAAACTTATTTGGGAATGTGCGTATAAAATTCCACGTACCTTGGCCACCACGCGAGAAACCGGTCAGATAGAGCCGATCCACATCTACGTTAGGCGTCTTCGGGTTGCCATTCAGTTCAGTAACCAAATCATCAAGGGCATCGATTGTCATCGTTCTATATTCGTCGCTTGACCAGTTGTCCTGTTTCTTCCGATTCCGCGGGACGAAAAGAATGTGCGGATGTTCCTGTTGAATCTCGGGCAGCGACCAAACACCCTTGGGAAAGCCTTTATGCGTGTCGATTGTCAGGTCAGTGTAGCCGTGAAGAAAAATCACCATAGGATACTTCATGCCGGCCTTAAGGTGTTTCGGAATATAGAAATGATAAGGCAGTCCGTTTTTGTGTTTCCGATCTTCGTAAAGCGTATCCAGGTTCTTTATTGACCCAATCTCGTTCCTAATTGCCTTTAGCTTTTTAGTTTCTTCTATGGGGATAATTCTAGATACACCTGACTGAGCAATGGCCAGTTGCACTACAGTGCAACAAAGGATTAAGGCAAAATGAATTTTATTTCGGTTATATGGTTTCATAATATTCATTTTTCCTGCCTAGCATTGCCTCGATTTTAGCCCGTGTCTCTGCAGTGCAAATTGTAGGCGTTCGCGAAAGGATGCGTCAAGGTGTGAGTATACGGAGTCGAACTTTGGGTTGTGCATCGGGATCTGCACCTTGACGGATTTGCGTCAGTCGCGGACCTCCATCAGCCGAGGCAAAACAGATGATCTCAGAAAGTGTGATCAAGTTTTATATTTTTAAAAAACACTAAAAATATTCATCCAATAGCATATCCAGTTTGTGTACATTGACTGACAGTTGCATTAGGCTTACTTTCTCTGAAACAAATTGATGCGAGTAAGGCGATGGACCCAAAACATATAGAGCAGTTCAGCAGGCGTGGGTTCGTGCAGCGCTTCGGCACGGCGATGGCTGGCGTGTCATTGTCCGGCATCTTTCCTGGCGACAAGGTTTTCGCCGCACCTGCCTCAGCGCTGGCTGACTACACGAATCCGCTCAAGCCCCGCAAAGCACATTTCCCGACCAAGGCCAAAGCCTGCATTTACCTGTACATGTACGGCGGCCCAAGCCAGATGGACTTGTTCGACTACAAGCCGGAACTGGCCAAGCATCACGGCAAAACAATCGACATCGAGATGCGTCGCCGAAGCATCCGCAAGGAGAAGATTCTCGGCCCGGTGCGGGAGTTCAAGCGGCGGGGCCAGTCTGGCCTTTGGTGCTCCGACGCATTTCCGAACACCGCCCGGCACATGGACAAGATGGCGGTGATCAAGTCGCTATACATGGACTCCTTCGCCCACGGCTCCGCAAACATCCAGATGAACTCCGGCCGCGTGCTGCAGGGCCACCCTGCCCTCGGTGCTTGGATCGCTCACGGCCTCGGCTCCGCCAACAAGAATTTGCCGTCGTTCGTGGTGATGCTCGATCCGCGAGGCGGCCCCATTCCTGGCGCGGCCAACTGGGCCAGCGGCTACATGCCGGCGGCTTATCAGGGCACCGTGCTGCGTTCCTCCGGCAATCCGATTCTCGACCTCGCGTCACGCTCGGTTCGCACGAATAAGATGCAGGGCGAACGCATCGACGCTATCAATGCACTCAACGGCATGCATATTCGCAGCCGACAAGGCTACAGCGAACTTGCCGCCCGCATCGCGAGCTACGACCTGGCTTACCAACTGCAGTCCACCGCTCCCGAGGCGTTGGACGTCTCCAGCGAGTCCGAAAAAACCAAGGCGATGTACGGGCTGTACGACAAAAAAGTCGACCACTCGATTGCGATCTCGCCGGCTCACTTTGGTCGCCAATGCCTCGTCGCACGACGCTTGATTGAACGTGGTGTTCGCTTCGTGCAACTTTACTCCGGAGGTGGTCATCAACAGCAAAACTGGGATGCCCACAACGGAGTGGACGAAAACCTGAAAATCCACTGCCCGGAAGTGGATAAGCCGATTGCCGGCCTGCTCGGCGACCTCGAACAACGCGGCATGCTGGAGGAAACTTTAGTGGTTTGGGGAGGCGAATTCGGACGCCAACCAGTATTCCAGGGCAAAAACGGAGGACGCGACCACAACCCGAAAGGCTTCACCTACTGGATGGCCGGCGCCGGGGTCAAGGCAGGCACCGACTACGGCGAGACCGACGAACTCGGCCACGAAGCCGTCGTCAACCGCCACCACATTCGGGATCTGCACGCCACCATCCTGCACTTTATGGGCCTTGATCACGAAAAGCTGACCTACCACTACGGCGGCCTCAATCAACGCCTGACAGGAGTGATCCCCGCAGCCCCCATCGCCTCCGTCATCGCGTAAACCAAGCGCTGGGCCAAGCGATACAAAAAAAAGCCAGGCCCGATCGGGACCTGACCTGAATTGACAATCTTGTCGGCGAGCTAGTCGTTGAGGCGCCAGATAATTCTGGCCTTGTCGAGGTCGTACGGTGACATCTCCATCTTTACCTTGTCACCAACTGCAAGGCGAATCCAACGCCGTTTCCGCATTTTGCCGGCGATGTGCGCCAGCACTTCATGATCATTCTCTAGTTTGACCCGGAACATGGTTCCCGGGAGGACCTGACTCACAACCCCGACAACCTCGATTTCCTCGCCGCCTTTTGCCACTGGAATTAAAAGTCAGAACTTCTTCCAGTTTTGATATTTCAAATTCTGCAAAAGCCTGCAGGCTTTACACAACCTTCACACCGGAGGCCTGCAATCCCTTGCGACCTTCGGTTTCCTCATACTCAACGGTGTCTCCCTCCTGGAGTTGGCCACCTTCAACTTCGTTGATGTGCACGAACAAGTCCTTGCCACCGCCTTCGGGTTCAATGAAACCGTAACCTTTTTGATCGAAAAAACGAGCAACTTTACCTTTAGCCATAATCTTATTCTTTAGTTTAAAAATGCGCCCACTTTAGGCGCAAGCGCGTTAGGTTGCCCCAAAGTTTTCAATTGGCAAGACAAATAAAGGGAAATATTTGATCACTTGTCCTAATGGTTTCTGTTTAATGATAGCCGGGGTTTCCCCTCATACAACGCTGAAAGGAAAGCCTGGTTTGCCAAGGTTCCGCCACGTTTGCCGGTCAACCCGTCCACCATGCCAAACTTCACGGAACAACCGCCTGCCCGACGGTAAACAACATAAAAAGGATATTGGATGATATGCTTTATCGCGGGTTCCCGACCGAAGGTTACACTGGGAGAAAACGTCCGGGCCATGCGAAGCGAGGAAAGGTAACTACGGGCAATCTGCACGGTTTCCTCCCTGCCGAGCGGGTAAGGGAATTCTTCAACGCCATTGGGGCGACGGGTCAGGGACAATTCCTCCTCCTTCATGTGTCGCGCTGCCCGACGGTAACCATCCACCAATATAGAAATGCCTTGTTGCGATTTCGAGCCTTCAAGTTGGTAGTGCAGCAGACAGAACGGTAGGTGAATTATTTCAATTTTAAGCACGTTCGAGCGACCGGAAAATGAGAGTAAAAAACGCTTCAGAATACCTGGACGAAGAACCGACTGTGCTTCAGTTGAGTTGACGAGGCATTCAGCCCATACGGTGGGAACATCCATCAACGGTCGCTCTGTTTGCTTTTTTTAGAGAGCTGGCGACTGATCAGTAAACAGACTCCGCCAGTGATGGCTAACAGGATCGCTGACACAATATTGACTACCCTGCCAGCTGCTGATTGCTCGTAGAACAAAGCCAAGCTAAGCAGCACCGAGAAGCCGATGAAGCAACAACTCATAAACTTGAGGCTAACCGCATCCCTCTCGTAATGCTGGTTGGCGACTGCATCCGTGTTGCTATCCTGTGATGAGTTCATCGTGGTCAAATAAATAAATAAATTAATAAATAGGGAACGAGCAAAACTGGAATCCACAACCTTAAATCACGCCAACGAGCCTGGTCGGGGCTGCCCAGCAACACGTAATCCTTGCTAAGAAAAACCGCCCAAATGGTTCCCAGTACGAGATAGGCACAAATACTGAAACGCCAGACTGGAGGCGGCAATTGGTCGATCCACAAGTGGAACCAATTGAGAGCCGGTTTTAGCAGAGGCACCAGATTTTGTTCCAAAAAAAGTGTTATTTTCTCCATGGTGTTTAGTCGGATTGAATGCGTTCTTTCAGCAGGGTTTGGGTTGTCTCATCACGAATTACCTCACCATAAACCAATCCTCGAATTTGATTTTTGGAGGGTGGTGGAGTGAGCAGGCTCACGACAACCGTGACGATCAGGGAGAACACAAATGCCCAAAACGCCACATACAAAAACGGATCATCGGATGGAAACAACGATTCCCCAACCAAGCTCAAGCTGCCCGAGCAAAGGACGCCCAGCAACAGGCCAGCGAAACCGCCCCAGGCATTGGCTCGACGCCAGAACACGCCGAGAACGAGAACGGCAAGCGTTGGCCCCTGGAACAGGGAAAACAAGGTCTGCATGGCAGTGTAAATGGTTTCAAACTGATCGATGAATGGCGCAATAAATCCCGCTGCAACGATCAGCAGCCCCGTCAACGCACGACTCAAAAACAGGCAATGACGATCATCTGGGTCTTTCCCGGACAAGGCTCTCGTTGCAGGCTTGTATCCATCCGAAATGATAATCGTCGTGGCGGAGTTGAGGTAGGAATCCACGCTGGACATTAACGCCGCAAAGAACGCTGCGAAGACAAGTCCGGCCAAACCGGGAGGCAACAGTTCGCGCACTAGTTTCGGCACCGCTTCGTCCGGGTTTTCCAATTCAGGATACAAGGCAAGTGCTGCCAATCCAGGTAACAAAACCAATACCGGAATTAACAACTTGAGGAAGGCAGCCAGGATCATCGAGGCCTTGGCATCCCACTCCGATCGCGCGCCAAGCACCCGCTGGATGACGGCCTGATTGCTGGAAAAATAGGCTGTGGACAAAACAATTCCCAGCCCCATCAACATTCCAGACCAGGGATATGGCGTGTCGATTTGACTCGAGATGAGAAGGTTAAAATGCTGCTCAAACTGCGGCCCCATGGCTGAGATGGTCTGCACCATGTTCGACCATCCGCCGATCTCCCAAAAGCTCAATCCCAATAACGCACCTGCACCGATGAACATGATCACCATCTGCATTGCATCGGTTACCACAACCGCCGCCAAGCCGCCTAGGATGGTGTAAATCCCGACAACAAACACGGTCAGCCAGATCGCAGCTTGACTGGGCATGCCGAGCACCGTGTTCAGGAATACCGCCGATGTCCACAGCATGACAGCCAGCATGGACAGCAGGAATCCCAGCCAGATGACGGCCTGAAAAAAACGAACCGCCGGACCGTACCGTCTCCCGAGAAATTCCGGCAATGTGCACACGCCGCTGCGCCAGTAGAACGGGACAAAAACAAACGCGACGATTACCATTGCCGGCACGGAACCGAGCCAGTCGAAATTGGCCTGTGCCAGTCCGTATTTGTAAGCGGCTCCCGCGCCTGAAACCATGTCGATCGCCCCGATGTCGCTGACAACGACCGACATCCCAATGGCCCAAAACGGGAGTGATTTGCCGCCGAGAATAAAATCGCCAGACGACTTGACATAACGGCTGAACAGATAGCCTAGCACCAGCACTGCCCCGAGATAGGCAACGATAATGATAGTATCAATCGGCGTTAAAATGCTTTCCGCAACTTCCATCGCAGTGTGGATTTAAAGGTGTGGGTTGGTTTGCTTGTGGCTGGCAATGATCGCCGCATTCCGCTGGTCGTTGTCAGCATTGCTGCTTTGATAAAGTTCCGGTTGACTGCCACTGGCGTCCAACATTTCGGCGACTCGGCATGCGATCATTTGCATGATCACGCAGCCGGTGACCGTCGAGGTGGCACCCACGGACAGGCCGCTCCCCGGCAACAGAATGCAGGCATCGCCCTCTACGCCGCAATTGTCAATCACTAGATCAACCACATCGCCGAGTCGCTTGCCGCTGGGATGTCGGGAGTCCCACTTGGCACTGTGCTCGGAATTGAGGACGGCGATCGTCCGTACGGAACGCTCTTTTGCCACCATTGCCAACTCAATCGGGCAGGCGTTGCGGCCCGAGTTGGATGCGACGACCAACACATCGCCTCCAGTCATCGGATACTGCTTAAGCAATTCTCCCACAACATTGGGATCTCTCTCCGCCTGAGTGGAAGTGGATGCACTCTCATGCAACATGAGAGGAGGGTGGAGCATTGGAACAACCCGCGCCAACCCTCCGGCCCGGTAGAAAAGCTCCTCAGCCAGTATGTGCGAATGACCCGTGCCAAAGATATAAACCAATCCGCCGGCGTTCATGGCCTCGGCAAACCAACTGGACGCCGTCTCGATTGGAGCCATTTGAGAGGACGCCACTGCATCGACCTGCCCCTTGACCGTCTGGAAATATTTCTCGGCAAGATTCATGACTCTCGCTTGGCCAAGCGGGCGGCAGCTTCATCCACCTTCGGTGGCGCCATTTTTTTCAATGCCATCAGCGCGGCCCCCTTCGCTGCCGACAAGGCCGGCGACTCGACAGACAGCGAGCGCTTGGCCTTGGCCGTTAATTCCGCCTCGAACGACTCGCGCACAGGCTCGCAGTTGGCCAGCACCGATCCGCTGACGTGAACCACCCCAGACCAGTTAGCCGAGTCCAGCCCGACCAGCAACGGCATACAGAGCTTGGCCAAGCGCACACCCGCCCGTAGGAGAATGTTCAACCAAAACGGCTGCCCGTTCAAATCACTTGTGGCAACGAACTGGCTCAGCCCGGCCAGTCGCTCCGCCGGCTCGACGCTGGAATACACATCGGGGATCAATTGCTGAAACTTGGCAATGTCGAAATAACGGCAGATCAAGGCCGTCAAGCCGGTGGGCCGGGCGCCGTTTCGCGACTCAATGCG
>JAKUOU010000180.1 GCA_022451065.1 Pedosphaera sp.
CTACACCGGCGCCATGCGTTATTCAGAGACCTACGTGCTGGGACTGGATTAACAGTGCTTGACCAAGCGCGAATCATCGACCTCTGTGCATCCAACTGCCCCCAACAAAACGACACGCCAGCGCCGGTTTGGCCTGGTTTTGTTCGCAGTGTTCGCGCTGGCAATGGTGATGGGGCCGGGGCCGGGGTTGCGCCTGATAAACCCTGAACCCACCGCCGCCCGCGAGAGCCTACTCATTCTCGGGGTACCGGTGGTCTACGCCTGGGGTCTGTTTTGGTATGGCGTGCAGGCTGCAGTGGTGCTGAGCGCCTGCCTCACTATTTGGAAGCCAAGCGAGGACTGATGGACACCGCCGCGACAACTGAGCTTGGCTGGCTCCCACACTTCTGCCTCGCGGGGTATCTGCTCTTTTTGCTCGGGATCGGCCTCTGGGGATTCAGCAAACGCAAGGCCGGCGAGGAGGACTACTATCTCGCCGGGCGCGGCCAGGGCTGGATGCTTTCATCGCTGACAATCATGGCCACGTTTTTCAGCTCGGCGGCGATGCTCGGCGCGCCGGGGATGGTGTACAAGGAGGGGGTCGTGTTCGCGTTGTTCGCATTGAACGTCCCACTTAGCGGCGCAGTGATTTATGTGCTCGGCAATCGCATCCGGAAACTTGGCCGCACGCACGGCCACGTCACTCCAGCCGACCTGATCTGCAGCCATTACGGCAGCCCGGTGGCGATGCGATGCCTCGTGGCGTTGATCGGTTTTCTCTACGCCGTTCCGTACGTCGTCATCCAGATTCAGGCTGGTGGAATCATTTCTAGCCAGCTCTTCGGCGGCGAACACGCGTTCGAGATCGGCGCCTGTCTGTTGTCGCTGGTGACGATGCTGTACATCATGATCGGCGGCATGCGTAGCGTCGCGTGGACCGATGCGCTGCAGGGCGCGCTGCTGATGAGCGGCATGCTGCTAGCCGGAGCTGCTGCCGTAGCGGGCCTCGGCGGGCCGTCCGCTTTTTTTGCAAAGGTTGGCGAACTACCGTACACGTCCCTCTCCGTCCCCGGCACCACCTCCTCTTTTACTCCGGAGAAACTGTTTACGCTCTGCATCTTCGGCGCGCTAGGCTCGATGATCCAGCCGGCGCAGTGGATGCGCTTTTACGCGGCCAAGTCAGCAACCGCGCTTCGGCGCAGCGCGGTTATATTCGCGCTTGGACTCACGGCCTGTTTTTTGTTTGGCGTGGTGTTGGTCGGACTAGGCGGTCAGGTGCTCTATCCCGTGGCAAAGCCAGTAGCGGACGGTGCCTTCGAATATCAGGTACTTGTCGCAACCAACACTGTTTCGGTCAGCGAAGCCGATTTAACCAAGCGTCTGGCCAAGGACGGCCAACTACTGCCCCACCCTGACGTCGGCCAAGGGCCGCGGGACTTTGATCAAATCATGGTCGTCGTGCTGAAACGTCACCTGCCGGAGCTACTTGGCCCGGCGGGACTGTTGATGGCCACGCTAGTGATCGTCGCGATCATGGCGGCGGCGATGAGCACCGCCGACAGCAATTTGCACGCAATGAGCGCCGTGCTGACCCGCGACATTTACAGCGGCATCCTGCGGCCGGACGCCTCGGAGAAAAGCCGGCTGTGGGTTGGGCGCGGCGTGATCGCAACAGCGACGCTGCTGGCGCTGGGTATGGTGTTCGTCAGCCGCAGCAGCGAAAGCTTCGATCCTATCGGGATGATCATGCCGATGAGCCTGCTGGCGATCGCCTTCTCGAGTCAACTGCTGCCGGTGACCTTCGATGTGCTGTTTCTGAAGCGCGGCTCGAGGCAGGGGGCGATCGCCGGGATCGTCGCCGGGATGCTGGTGGTACTGATGTTCAGCCCGCTACTGGCGATTATCACGGGAAGCGACTCGGCGGCGGTGGGCCTGTTCACCCGCCTTAAGCAAATCGCCGACATCGGCTTTTGCGGCGTGGTGGTGAACGTGACCGTGTTCACGTTGCTCAGTGTAATTGGCAAGAGAACACGAAGCTGACCCTGCGCTTGACCAAGCGGGGGAATTATTTTTTTAGCTTGGCAAGTTGTTTGCGAAGGCGCTTGGACTGTTTATCGTTGAGGATTTGCCAGCAGGCCAGGCCGTTACCGACCAGTTCCCACTCGTCAAATTCCCAGACGACTTTTTTGTCGCGCCTTATCTCAAAGATTTGCGGGTTGGTCTCGCCGGCGTGGCAGTTACCGACGACAAAGTTGCCGTTTTTGAGCTCCTGCAACGCCGTCATCCAGCCCAGGCTAATGTCCGTGCCGGGAACTTTGTCCTTGATCTCCCAAACGACTTTTTTGTCGGGGGAAACCTCCACCACGCTATGTCCGCTGCCGGAGGCGATCAGTGTGTTGCCGTTCTTCAGGCGGATCGCGCCGTAACAGCGGGTACTGATGAGGTATTCCCAAACGATCTCGCCCTTGCGGTTATACTCGGTGACGATGCCGGGATTCTCGGAGGTGACGAGGTAGTTGCCCTCCGGCGTGAAGCGTACCCAGCGGGTGTTTTGGCGGCCGTCCCTCTTCATCGGGATCTCGTGGACGATGTTGCCTTTTTTATCCACCTCGATGATGCGCCCCACCCCACTCTCCACGATCGAGGTGTTGCCGTTTTTGAGGCGAGCGAAGGCGTGCACGTCCACCCGCTTGCCCTTGTTGCCGTTCATCGTGGCGGAGTCGTAGGTCCAGATGACTTCCTTGGCCAACGTCATCTCGGTGAGCTTGGTCCACGAGTCGTGATAGAGGATGTTCCCGTTGGGAAGAAGATGCACATCGTGGTGGCCGGCGTGGCCCCTGGCCGGTCCGGCAGTCTTGTGGGACCAGAGCACTTCGCCGTCGCGATCGGTAATGGCTACGACATTTTTGCCGTACGATGCGCTGACCAAAACCAGGCGCTCGGCCCTGCCAACGAGCGCGGTGAGCAACAACGAGAACACAAAAAGGAAACGGAGATTGGCTTTCACGCCGGGGAAATTAACCGCTTGGCCAAGCGGCGTCGAGATTATTGCGCTTGGCCAAGCGCCTCGCCAGTGGAGCGTGGCTTTTGCGGCGTTTTGCAACTGGCGGATCCGCTCGCGCGTGATATGGCCAATCTTACGGAAATAAATCCGTACGCCTGAGTACTCGCCCTGCTCCCGGACAGCAGCCGCTTCGGCCCGGTTTTCCGTGACCACACCCGGCGCCACGACGAGTAAAACGCGCAAGAAAAAACGAATCGGCTTGCCAGCGCCCCGGTGACCGTGGACACTCGGACATGGCGGCAGGGCAAAACGTAGACTCACTCGATACAGCCTTTTATCAAGTAGCGGACAGTTTTTTTCCGGCCCAAGCCGGTGTGGCGCTAACCTACGACGACCTCACTCTCTCCACACTCTACTCGGAGACACTTCCAAGGAACACTTCCCTCGACACTAAACTGACAGACGGATTGCGTCTGCACCTCCCAGTCATCTCAGCTGATATGGACACTGTTACCGAGTCGCAAATGGCCACCGGCATGGCGCTCAAC
>JAKUOU010000181.1 GCA_022451065.1 Pedosphaera sp.
GAGAGTCAGCAATGATCGACGGACTTCAACTCATCGCAGTGGTCGCCGACGATCGCCGCGTGCGAGAACTTGTTGTGAAAAGGAGCAATCGTTAGCACAAAAATGGACTTGGCAATTTACATCGTCTTGATCCTAATTTGTGCAAGCGTGTCGTTTCTTTTGTCCGGCATGGAGACCGGCGTGTTCTCGCTCAACCGACTCCGCATCCGCCAAC
The DNA here is from genome assembly GCA_022451065.1 of Pedosphaera sp. Taxonomy (GTDB): domain Bacteria; phylum Verrucomicrobiota; class Verrucomicrobiia; order Limisphaerales; family UBA1096; genus UBA1096. The sequence goes on from JAKUOU010000181.1 coordinate 215, forward strand.
AAATGAGAACCGGTCAAGTGAGGGCAAAAATGCTGTTCAGTTACTATCGCGAACCGGAACGGTTTTTCTGGACGATCCTCGTCGGCAACACCCTGGCCAACGCCGCTATCATCACCCTGCTTGTGACTCTATTAAACCAGAGCCCCGTCAAAGGTTGGTTTTGGATGGCGTTCCTCCTCGGCGTGCTGGTGTTGTTCATCATTTGCGACCTGCTGCCAAAGACATTGTTCCGCACATACCCCAACCGCCTCTGCCTTGCCTTGGCCGGCCCGTTTCGCACCCTGCAGATGATGCTCTCACCGTTTGTGGCGATCTTTCACGGCTTGTTGGGAGACGCGTTCAAAGGTGCGACCGGCCAACCACTAGCCAACCGGCTTTTCCGAAACCGTGATGAGTTCCGTGAAATGATGCAGGTAGAGACCAAAGGTTTAACCGATGACGAACGGGTGATGATCAATCGCGTGCTCGATCTCAATGAGCGCACACTTGGCCAAGTCGTGAAGCCGCTGCATCAAATGATCACTGTTTCAGCTGAGACCCCGATGGCACAAGTGATCAAGCTGTGCCAAGCGCACCAAGTCACGCGGATTCCGGTCTGGCGATTTCAGACCGGGCAGCGCCGGGTGATCGGGGTGGTGACGCTCAAGACCTCGCTGTACGAGCCGGATTTTGATCCGGCAAAGACGGCAAACGACTACCTCCAGCCGCCGTTGTATATGCCGGAAGATTTGCATTTGGAAACCTCCCTTAAACGGATGCAACGCAGTGGCCAATGGCTTGCGATCGTCACCCGGCAAGACCGCCGTGAAGTGGGTATTGTCGCCCTACAGGATATCCTAAAGGTGCTCTTCGGAGAGGTGGGACATTGATGGAAGCTCACGCGGAGATTGATTGGCTTTTGATGGCCTTCAAGATACTGGCAGTTTTCTTCCTCGTCGGCATGAATGGTTTTTTTGTGGCGGCGGAATTTGCTTTAGTCAAAATTCGCGGAACACAGCTTCAGCCATTAGTTGACGAGGGGCAACGAAGGGCCAAGATTGCACATTTCATNGTTGATAATCTGGATGCTTTTTTGAGTGCTTGCCAACTGGGAATCACCTTAGCCAGCTTAGCACTTGGCTGGATTGGGGAACCAATATTCGAGACGCTTTTAGAGCCCGTTTTTNATTNGTTGGATATCGATTCGTACCGGGAGATCATCTCGTTCGGATTCGGTTTCTCTGTTATTACAATACTACATATTGTCGTCGGCGAAGTTGCCCCCAAGTCGCTGGCCATTCAGAAACCACTCCCAACCAGTTTATGGGTTGCCTATCCGATGATGTGGTTCTACAAAATATCCTATCCATTCGTGGCGGTCCTCAACTGGGCTTCTCAACAACTTCTCAGAATTGTAGGAATCGGAACTGCTACAGAATCGAACGACCAGCATTCCGATGAAGAATTACGATTGCTGGTTGCCTCAAACACGGAGCAGGCCAAACGCTCGCGACTCGGCCGAGAAATTGTTATGAATGCGTTGGATATGGGCAACCGGATCGCTCGCGAAGTAATGCAACCCAGGACAAATATCGTTGCACTCAATACCGATACCAAAATCCATGAATGCGTCCGCATAGCGAGGGAGAGCAACTATTCCCGCTTCCCCTTGTGCGAAGATGACGACCTCGACCACACCGCCGGCGTCGTGCACATCAAGGATATCTACGGACAACAACACCGAGTAAAACAAGCGGTCGACTTGCTGCCCGCAGCTCGGAAAATTATTTATGTTCCGGAAACCTGTCGACTCGAAAAACTCCTGCAACTCTTCCTTGAACGTAAACTTCACTTCGCGATCGTAGTCGATGAATCTGGAGGAACAGTTGGCATGATCACGCTTGAAGACGTCCTCGAGGAATTGGTCGGCGAGATTCAGGACGAGTTTGACCAGGAAACCCCGCAGCTAAAACAACTGGACGATGGAACCTGGGAAGCCTCAGGCATGCTGCCTCTCCACGAAATTGAAGATTTGGTGGGCGAATCCGTGCTTGAAGAGGGGATTTCGACTATCAGCGGCCTGCTCACTCAGCGGCTCGGCGGGTTTCCCAAGGAAGGTGACAAACTGGAGGTCGGCGAATTTGAAATCGAGGTCACCGAAACCGCCGGCCCAAAAGTCGAGAAAGTGCGCTTGGTCAAAAGCCCCGCGAAGGGTAGTCAGGAGTAGGAAGCCAGGAGTTCTTATTTTACTGCTAAAGCCGGATGTCATCCAGCCAAGCGCGGTTGGCTTGATGCCACTCGATGGTTTTTCGAATTCCATCCTCTAGTGACACTTGAGGCTCCCAATCCAGCAACCGCTTGGCCTTGGCAATATCCGCCCAACTGGATTTCAAGTTAGTCTTGTGCAGCGGCAGATGCTTGACGGCTGCCCGCTTGGCCAAGGCGGTTTCGAACTGTTTGATCAACCAATTGATACTCACCGGATTGTTACCTCCACCAAGGTTTATCACCTCATAGCCAACCTCTTTTTGTGCGGCGATCGTACCTCTTGCAATGTCATCCACATAAGTGAAATCCCGGCTTTGCTCGCCGTCCCCAAATAATTCAATTGGCTTTTCGTTGAGTATCCATTCGATAAAACGAAACATCGACATATCCGGACGTCCGCAAGGCCCGAAAACCGTAAAATAGCGAACTACCGAAATATCCAGACCATAAAGATAATGATATGAATGAGCCATCAACTCGGCGGCTTTTTTTGTAGCAGCGTAAGGGGATATTGGAGTGTTAACCGGCTGCGTCTCTACAAACGGCATCTCCTGACCGGCATAAAGGGAGGAAGTGGATGCTAACACCATTTTGTTGACTTCTCGGCGACGCATTGCTTCCAACAGATTTAGAGTTCCCACTGTATTCGTACTCATGTAAACGTATGGATTTTCCATGCTATGCCACACCCCGGCACGGGCGGCCAGGTTTAGTATGGAGGCGAATTCGTGTGCCTCGAACAGCGCATCGACTGACTGCTGATTCTCGATGTCGAGATGATAGAAATGAAAGCGGCCATGCACTGGTTCCGCCTTGTACAAGCCGGTTGAAGTCTCGGCGAAATTAGGAGAGGTAGTCGAGATTTCCGCCTGGCCAAGCAGGTTGTTG
>JAKUOU010000182.1 GCA_022451065.1 Pedosphaera sp.
GCCAAGCCCGGCATCGGCGCGGCCGCTGACCTGCAGCATCAGCATCGAGACCAGCAGGCAAGTTGTGAAAACCGAGCCACCCTCGCCATCGACCCAAGCTTCACCATCCCTGAAAGCATTAAACACCCACTTGAAACCTAAACCCGCGAGAGCCAATGATAGAATTGTGAATAGTAGTTGTTTCATTTCCCTTCAGCTTTCAATTCTTCAGCTGTCTTGCCGCCGTGTTTGCGGAGGTAATTGACGGTTAAAATACTCTTCATTGGCCTACTATTTAACAAGTCTAGAACGGCTTAACTCCACTTACCTTCACTCGATAAAACTGTCTCTAATACATAAATTTTGGACAGAAGAAACATTGATTTGCTAGTCGGTTTGCCATTTATGGGCCAACCACCTTTTTGTTCCATAAAGTATATCGTTCTTAAGTGACTAGGCTACGATTCCCTCGATCACATGGCCATGCACATCGGTAAGCCGCCTTTCGATTCCATTGTGGTAAACCGTCAAATCCTCATGGCCCAAGCCGAGCAAATGTAGAATCGTCGCATGAAAGTCGTGACGGGAGGTGGCATTTGTCGCAGCTTTCCACGACCACGCGTCACTCTCACCGTAAGCGATCCCCGGTTTGATTCCGGCACCAGCGAACCATGAGGCGAAGGTTCCTCCATTATGATCGCGGCCCTTGGTTGCTCCCTGGGTGAATGGCATGCGACCGAATTCGGTGGTCCAAATCAATAGGGTGTCATCCAGCAACCCTCTCACTTTTAGATCCTGCAACAAAGCCGCCGCCGGTTGATCCATTTGATTGGCGATGTAGGGAAGTTCACTCGGAATGTCTCCGTGGTTATCCCAGTTCTGCGATCCGCCTCCGTGACCGCTCCACACCTGCACGAATCGAACGCCGCGCTCGATCATGCGACGCGCCATCAAGCAGCGACGTCCAAAGTCGGCAGTGGGTTGCTTGTCGATGCCGTAGAGTTCTCGGGTGACTTGGCTTTCCTGGTCAATTTCAATTAGCCCTGGGGCGGAGAGTTGGAGTCTAGCTGCCAGTTCATAACTCTTAATCCGTGCTTGAAGGCGATCGTCAGCTACGCGTTCGTTGGCATGATGACGGTTGAGGTCGTTCAGAAGAGCGAGTCCTTCCCGTCGGCTCTTTGTGGTCACGAACTTTGCGGAAGCGGGTGGGGTGAGATGGGTTGCCGGTTCCTTCTGTCCGGTGCGCACAATGAATCCCTGGTGATTGGCCGGTAGGAATCCATGAGTGAACGTGCTGCGTCCGTTGTAGGGAAAGCCTTTCCCATCCGGGAGACCAACAAAGGAGGGCACGTTCTCGTTAAGGCTCCCCAATGCATATGAAATCCAGGCGCCCATGCATGGGAACCCGGGAACGGCAAAGCCACTGGTTTGAAGGTACGCTGCGGGTCCGTGGACGTTCGATGGGGAAGTCATGGCCATTAGAAATGCCATGTCATCGACGTGCCTGGCTAGGTTCGGAATCGCACTGCTGACCCAGCGACCACTCTGGCCGTGCTGCGCCCAAGTGAATGGGCTCTTCATGAGGTTGCCTATTTCACTGACACTCGCTTCCACGTGCACCCCTTCGCCGGGATCGAAGGGTTTCCCGTTGAGTTTTTCAAGGGTTGGTTTGTAGTCGAACAGATCACACTGACTCGCCCCCCCGTTCATGAAGAGTTGGATCACCCGCTTTGCCTTGGGAGCGAATTGAGGAAGACGAGCGTTTGTGGTTTGGGATAGGACTCGTTCGCGAGAGAGAAGGGAGGTCAGAGCGATGCCGCCCAGTCCGGCCCCAATTTGCCCGAGGAAGCCTCGACGATGGAGCGCCTGGTTGTGCGAGTTGCTATGGTTCATATCCATGTCTCAGTCAAGATAGAGGAATTCGTTTGTGTTCAGTAACAGGTGACACGCGTTGGCTAATCCATGGGATGTAACATATCCGGCGAACTGTTCGAGTTCGTGCGATGAAGACTGGCGTTGAAGAATTAACTGGAAGGCTGCCTGAACTTGTTCGGGGATGTTCCCTTTGTGTCGATCACCGATCCGTCTGGCCATGTGTTCGGCATGGTTGAGGAGAAATTTGTCGTTGAGCAACGCGAGTGCTTGTTGTGCGGTCGAGCTCGTGGCACGGACCGGTACGGTTCCGCTTCCGTCGGGGCAGTCGAGTGCGTCGAGCAGAGGATCCGGAATGGTTCGGAAAATAAATCGGTAGATCGCGCGACGGCGACCATCAGCCGAGTTTGGATCGAAGTTGGCGTAGTCCACAAATGGAGGAGCGGTGTTCTTGAACGTTTGGTCGCCCTTGTGAAGAAAGTGGAGAACGGGTGGACCTCCCATGGTGGAGTTAAGTCGGCCACTCAGCTGCATGACGCCATCCCTGACTTGTTCCGCGGTTAGACGCTGGCGGTTCATTCGCCAGAGCAGACGGTTGTTGGCGTCGATCTTTTGTCCGCGATGACTAGGATCGTCGAGGACGCGTTGGCGATAGGTTTCACTGGCGAGGATGAGTCGGTGAAGTTTTTTGAAGGATCCCTTCGCCTCATCGCGGAACCAGATCGCGAGCCAATCCAACAATTCAGGATGGCTGGGTGCCTGGCCCATGGCGCCAAAGTCGTTCGGAGTGGGGCTTAGTCCCTGACCAAAGTGCCAATGCCAGACTCGATTGACGATGCTACGCCAAGTTAGAACGTTGCGTTCGTCGGTGAGCCAATGAGCAAGCGCAGCGCGGCGTGAGGATTCGTCGAGGTCGTTGTTGATCTTGAGCTCACTTGGCAAGTTGGGCAGACAGTCCAATGCGGCGGGCTCGACGAGTTCACGGGGTTGGGTCAGGTCGCCGCGATGGAGGCGATGTATTGGACGTGGGGCGAGGGCTGGTTGAAACCCGTTTTGCTTTGGGAAATCGTGACTGATTGCGTAGACCAGTTGCGTGGGTTCCGGCATGGCTGCCAGCTGTTGAAGGGTATCTTCCTCGAGGAAGTGAAGGGCGAGGGTGCGTTGCTCCTCAGCCGTGTGCTTGTCCTCGGGTATCTCCAACAACTTCGCGATGTCGTCGGGGACCCGCACGGGTAATCCTCCGTTTGGGCCTAGCTTGTCTGCGGTTGCCGAGAGACGAAACCGGCCAATTTGATGGCCATCCTTTCCGCTGAACTGGAGGAAGATTCGTAGCTCAGAGCCCTCCTTGATGAGAGCAGGTTTTGCCAAATCAAAAACGGCATCGTGGGGTTTTTTATACTCCGGATTGATGGACCAATAGCCGTCCGCCTTGCGGTCGATGGTCATTGCGATGAGGTCGCCGTGATCGGAATGGTTCGCCACGGCGTTTGTGAATGCAAGACGTTCATCTTCACCTGAAAGCACGCGTAGATGGGCGCGGAACTCGGCTAGATGAAAGTTGCCGTTG
>JAKUOU010000183.1 GCA_022451065.1 Pedosphaera sp.
TTGGTGATATCACCATGCCGATGTCGTTTGCCGTCGCGCCGCGCATCACCAGTTTTCATCCTGCGCGCGGTTGGGAGGGGACGATCGTGACCATTGAAGGGCAAAACTTCACCGGCGTCACGGCAGTGAAGTTTGGTGGTCGCCCGGCCAGCTTCAGCGTCACGGCGGCAACACAGATTCGTGCCGTCGTGCCGCCGAATGTCACCAATGGTATTATCACTGTTTCGCATGACGAAACCGGCGCTAGCGGTGGGTCGTTCGTTGTGGCCGGCCCGGGTCCGATTATTGACAGCCTTGACTCATGGGTGGGCGCACCCGGCGACTCAGTCGTTGTGCGCGGCGTCAATTTTAAACCGGTTGATACCGTGTGGTTCGGTAATGTGCGGGCGATCTTCACTATTGTGGCTAACACGCAACTGAAGGCCATCGTCCCGGACACTGCGAGTGGAACAATCACCCTGGCTTCCACGCTTGGCCAGGCGACGACCGAGAAACGGTTCACCATCACCCGTGCACCGGTGATCACGGGAGTGTCTCCGGCGGTCGTGGCGCCCGGCATGAAGGTGACGTTGCGCGGCGTAAACTTCCGTGAGGTCACCGCTGTGTACGTCGGCCCAGCCAGGGCGGCGGGACAAAGCACACCATCGTTGCAGCAACTCGACTTTACCGTCCCCGCCAACGCGACGACCGGCCAGGTAAGGGTGGTCAATCCGTTCGGCTTCGGGACGAGCGGTGTGGCACTTACCGTGACCCGTACACCGGTGATAGACTCATTCGACCCAATGTTCACAGGGCCGGCCAAGTGGGTGACGCTGCGCGGGGCCAACTTCACCGGGGCGACAGCTGTGTTGCTTGGCTCAATGTCGGTGCGGTTCACCGTCACGGGGCCGACGCAGATTCGAGTCGAGCTGCCGCTAAACGCCGAGACCGGCACGCTGACGGTGAAGAATACATTCGGCTTCGACACAACCACCGAAAGACTGACTATCATCGGCAATGGTCCGCACCTTACCAGTTTCGAGCCAGGCACCGGCGTCACCGGCACGAGAGTGAAGCTGAACGGCCGCAATCTTGACCGTGCCACGGCGGTGGAGTTTGGCGGCGTTAAGGCGGAGACGTTCACCGTACCGGCACCGACGCAACTCAGCGTCACTGTGCCGCCGGACGCCCGCTCGGGGCCGGTCAAGCTCCTCAGCACGCTTGGGGACTTCACGAGTGCGGAAAACTTTTTTCTGCCGCCGCGCTTAGGCAATCCAGAGAAGTTGGAGGCCAAGCCGGGCGATGTAGTGGAGTTCATCGGGCGCAATTTTCTCGGGCTCGAGTCGTTGAGCATCGGTGGGCAGGCGGTGTCGTTCGAGGTGGTGAGCAACGACAGGCTCAAGTTCACCGTTGCCGACGACTTGCTCGGCGGTGGCGTCGAGTTGGCCGCGCCGGGCGGCCGCTGGATCAGCACCAACTCGTTCGCCGTGCTGCCGCGAATCGACTCGTTTGAGCCGGTCATTGGCCCCGCACAAACCATGGTCACCATCCGCGGCGCCGGGTTTCACAAGATTCTGTTTTTGAAGTTCGGCAGCGGCGTGGCGGAGTTTGAGCAGAAGTCGGCCAGAGAACTGCTGGCGCGCTTGCCGTTGAATGCCTCAACTGGCCCGGTATCGATTATCACGTCCGATGGCGAGGTGGCCAGCGACGTTATATTCACCGCCACGGCCCCCGGCGATCTGCAGATGACCTCGGCTTTGGCCAGGCCGGATTACCATCCGGAACAACCGGTGAAAATCAACAGCCGCCTGGTTTTCTTCGGGCCAACCGTGGTCACGCAGGTGATGGTGACCAACCAACTGCCGACTGGCGTCACGTTGCTTGCGGCCAAGCCGGAGCCGACGCAGTTGATCGGCGACGGGCGGACGCTGGTGTACGCGCTTGGCCAAGTGGAGCCTGGCACCGTCGATTTTGAGTTGACGCTAATGCCCTTGGCCAAGGGGCAGTTCACCAATGTCATCCGCGCCACGGCGTTGGAGGGCGACGTCGTGCCGAGCAACAACGGTGCCCTTGCCCGCTTCGTGGTTTACGAGCCAGATGATATTCGGTTGGCGATCAGTACCGATTCGTTCGGACACACTTTCACACTGAGCTGGATGGAATTGGGCCTGCCGGTGAGAGTCGAGACCAGTTCATTCCTGCCCAGCGCGACTTGGCGCGACCTGCCGTTCGAGCCGTGGACCGTCGGCGGCCAGACATTTGTAACTTTGAAAAAATTCGGCTACCAAGCCTACTTCCGCCTGCGAATGGATCTACCGGAATGACGCCGGATGGAAACAACAGAGCACTCGTTTTGAGCGATGGCCGGCCGGGGCATTTCAACCAGTCGATCGCCCTGTGCCGCCACTTGGGGGTGGAGTACGAGGTCGTCGAGGTGGCGTTCCTTTCCGGCTTCGCACGGGCGGTGTCACACCTGTTTGATTTTTTTGGGGTGCACTCTACGTCACTGTTTCGTGTTGGTGAATTCGATGGTGCTTTTCAAATGGTCGTCTCCGCTGGTTCGCGAACGTACTACGCCAACAAGGTCTTGGCGGCGATGCTTGGTGCGCAGACGGTCGCCGTGCTCGCGCCTCGCGGTTACCGTTGGAATTACGACTGCATTGTGGTCCCCGAATACGATGCGGCCAAGCCGTTGTCGAATGTGGTCACCACGCCGGTTAACATGACGTATCTCGACGAGCAATTAGTTGCCGAGAAAGTGGAGGAGTTTCGCCATCGCCATCCCGCCGGCGGCAAGCCGATTTGGGGGGTGATCGTCGGTGGCGACTCGGGCGGTTCCAAAATGGAGGTTGGAAAAATGGCAGAGGCGATGGATCGCATCGAGGCGATGCGCACCGGTGGAGAACTGTGGGTGACGACATCGCGCCGCACGCCGACTGAGATCGAAACTGATCTACGCCGGCGATCCATTGATTTTTTGCACCTGTACTCGGAGGAACTGTACAACCCGATCCCGGCGTTTGTTGAGTTGTGCGACCGGCTATTTGTAACCGCCGACTCGACAGCGATGTTGAGCGAGTGCGTCACCGCCGGCTCGGCTGCGGTCGATGTGTTGTTGGTTTCAAACAAAATTGAAACCAAGCAGCATCGCTTCGTCCGGTGCTTGGTCAAGGGCGGCGTGGTGACGGTGCTTGGCGAGAGTCAAAACCCATCCAGGATGAAGGTTGGTCTGAACCAAGTTGCTGTCGCTGTGCAGGAGTGTTTGGCCAAGCCGTCATCGTAACGATGAAAGAAAAGCCTGAACAACGGGATCATTCCACTTCGTGGTTGGATCTGGCAGCCTGTATAACCGGGATAGCAACCGGCCCTTGGTTGTTTGTTCAACTGCGGGGAAGCGCCATTACTCCGGAACGGGTTATCGAC
>JAKUOU010000184.1 GCA_022451065.1 Pedosphaera sp.
TCGCTGGCATTGTTTCGGCGGCAAATCTCATCAACCCTCTTGGCCTGCTTCTCGACGCCCTTGGCCAATCCGTCCAGTTCCACAATCAGGACTGCTCCAGCATCGAGTGGAAAACCGAAATGATACGCCTCCTCAAGCGCCTGCGTAATCAGTTGGTCCATCATCTCAAGCGCGCCCGGCACAATCCCGGCGGCGATGATGTCACTCACCGCCTGACTAGCCTCGTCGACGCTCTCAAAAATACCGAGGAAGGTCTTGAATGTCGGTGGTGTTTTTGACAGGCGCACCAGGGCGCGGGTCACCACGCCGAACATCCCCTCCGAGCCGATGGCTGCGCCGCGCAAATCGTAGCCGCCGACTTCCTCGCCCCCGTCCGGCTCGACGCCCAGCCACTCGATACTGCCGTCTGGCAACACCATCTCGTAGCCGAGGATATGGTTGGTGGTAACGCCGTTTTTCAGCGTGTGCGGGCCGCCGGAGTTTGTCGCAATGTTACCTCCAATCGTGCATGCCGTCTGGCTCGACGGATCAGGGGCATAAAACAAGCCGTGTTTTGCCGCATCCCGAGTGATCCAGGCGTTCACACAACCGGCCTCAATCAATGCCCGCCGGTTTCGCGGGTCAATGCTCAAGACGCGATTCATTCGTGTTAGAGCAATCATGACACCGCCGTCAACGGCCAATACTGCGCCACTCAGGCTCGTACCCGCGCCACGAGGGATGATGGGTAAATCCAACCTGGCACACAGGCGAACGATCGCCGCCACTTCCTGCGCCGACTTGGGCAGGACAACCACAGTGGGAAGGTTTTTTTGAAGCGTGTAAGCGTCGCACTCGTAAGCAACAAGTTCGCGATCGTCAGCAAGAACGGCACCCACTCCAACGATTTCAGTCAAGCGGCGAGTGAGATCCTTTTTATCAGCCTTGCTGTTCATACCCAACAGATCCAACCCGGCCTGTTCGGATTCAAAAACCGAAACCACACCCGCTTGACCAAGTACTGATGAACCAGCTCAACCGATCCCGACAAAATTGAGTGCGTCGCCCTTGGCTTACTACTCTATACCCTCGATCATCGCGATCAGTGGCAGGAACATCGCGATGACGATGCTACCCACAATGACAGCCAGAAAGACAATCATGATCGGCTCGATCAACGAGGTGAGTGACTCGACAGCACGATCCACTTCCTCATCGTACGTGTCGGCAACCTTCTCGAGCATCTGCGGCATATCACCCGTTTTTTCGCCGACATCAACCATGCTGATGACCATCGGGGGGAACACACGCGAAGCCTCCAACGGCGCGACAATCGTTTCACCCTCCTTGACGCTGTCATGCACATCCTGGACAGCACGCGCCACCACGACGTTGCCAGAAGTGTCCTTGACGATGTTGAGGGCCTGTAAGATCGGCACGCCGGAATTGATGAGTGTGCCAAGGGTCCGTGAGAATCGAGCAATGGCGACCTTTTCCACCACACTACCTATTACGGGTAAAATCAGGCTCAACTTGTCCAGAGTGTAACGACCGAATTGAGTTCGACCGATCATGGCAAAAGTGAACAAAGCAGCAAGCATTCCAGTCAAAGTGCCAAAGGCGTTCAAGCGCACCATGTCACTGATGTCTAGGACGAATTCCGTGAAAGCCGGAAGGCCCTTCCCCATCATCTCAGAAAAAACATCCTTGAACTTGGGAATAACGAACACCATCAGAATGGCCATGATTACTATCGCAACCACGAGCACCGCGATGGGGTAAAACAGGGCGGCCTTGACCTTCCCCTTGATCCTCATGGCTTTCTCCATGAACTGGGCCAAACGGTCTAGCACCACCTCGAGCACACCGCCCAGTTCGCCTGCCTTGACCATGCTAACGAACAGTTTGTTAAACACACCGGCGTTCTGAGACAACCCTTCAGAGAAAGTGCCGCCTCCCTCAATCACCTCTGCCAATTCACCCAGCACCCTTCGAAGCGTGGGGGTTTTTTCTTGCTTTTCGAGCACCCGAAGCCCGCTAAGAAGGGGCAGTCCTGCCGATGTCAACTGTGCCAACTGGCGTGTGAAAATTGTCAGGTTTTTTTCCTTAACCCTACCACTCAACCCGGGGATTTTGATCTCCAAATCCCCAACGCCCTTTTTTGCCCCTTTTTTACCCTTGACCGCTCCGCCTTTGCCCTTGGCTTTTTTTGGAGCCTTCGTGACAGGATCCACCTTGATGGGGGCCAATCCCATCTCTTGCAACCGCGCCAGTGCCTCGGCCTGACTGGCGACGTTTAATTCACCCTTTTCAGTCTTCCCGCTCTGCGCGTTTAGTGCCTCGTATTGAAAGGTGGCCATGATTATACGTCCCGTTGTTGTTATGTGTAACGGAGCACCTCTTCCACGGTCGTATCACCATCGTAGATGCCACGCAAGCCATCTTGCCTGAGAGTGGTCATTCCCAGTTCAACGGCTCTTTGGTGAACAACGATGGTTGGTTTCACATCGTTGATCAACTCCCGTATCTCGTCGTTAACGGTCAAAAACTCAAAAATACCGCGCCGACCGGAATAACCGGTGTCGTGACAGGATGAACAACCCCGACCGTAATGAAACTGGGAATCGCCCAGGTCAGACTTGTTTAGGCCCAGCATTTGGACCTGTTTGTCGGTAGGCTCAAACGGGCTACTGCATTTTTTGCAAACGGTACGAATCAACCGCTGCGCAAGCACACACAAGAGGGTTGAGGATATGAGGAACGGCTCAACACCCATATCCAGCAGTCTCGTGACCGCCCCAGCGGCATTATTGGTGTGGAGCGTGCTAAGCACCAAGTGACCCGTCAGGGAGGCCTGAATGGATATCTGCGCGGTCTCGAGATCGCGCATTTCCCCGACCATAATGATGTCCGGGTCCTGACGAAGGAAAGCCCGTAGACCAGCCGCAAACGTCATTCCGATCGCTTCTCTGACGGGAACCTGCATGATTCCATCAATATCAAACTCGACCGGATCCTCCACCGACAAAATCTTATCACCGATGGAGTTTACCTCGTGAAGCGTGGAATACAGGGTGGTAGTTTTCCCGCTACCGGTCGGCCCCGTTACAATAAAAATGCCATTGGGAGTTTTAGCAACTTCTTTGATCTGAGTTAGCATCTCGTCCGGGAAACCAAGCTCATCCAAGTCCAGCTTAATGGCCTCGCGATCCAGCACACGCAGCACTATGGATTCTCCAAACTGCGTCGGCAAACAGGACACACGCAGATCGATCTTGCGGCCGTCAGGCATGATGCGGGGAATGCGGCCATCCTGCGGCCGCCGGCGTTCGTCCGGCTTGAGATCCGCCATGACCTTGATACGGCCCACCACGTTCGGCGCCAGGCTTATCGGGGGACTTGTCAACTCGTAGAG
>JAKUOU010000185.1 GCA_022451065.1 Pedosphaera sp.
GCAACCGAAACGGCATCGGCGCACGAATTATCGCTCACTATACAGACGGGACGGTTCGCGCCGCGGAGATGACTGCCGGAAACGGATACCTTTCCCAGTCCCAGCCAGTCGTTTATTTCAACACCGCCGATACACCGATCAAGGCGCTTGAAATCCGCTGGCCGGACGGCGAATCCACCAAGGCCACCCCCGACGCCAAATCGCCCACCAATACCGACTCAAAGCGCCTCCTGTCAAAGACCACCCGTTGAGGGAAGTTCAACTTTCAGTGCATCCGATCGAGTGAGCCGGGTTGACGGGGAATTTTCCAGTACGACTGGGCGACGGGCGGCCATTTTCGCATCTGCAGCAGATCCTTCCCGAATAACCTGAGCGTCAGGCCAAGCGGCAGCAGCAAAAACAAAAATAGCAAAAGAAGAAACAGCGTGCCAAACACCCGGCCCAAGCAGAAGCCAAGCATCATCCCCGCCCAGTGAACGCGCCGGCCCGCAGCCTCCCAAGCCAAGCCAACACAAAACAGCACCACGACCGCCCCCCACGCCAACCAGGCACCTAGCCAAGGGATGATCGCTCTCCATAGCAACACAGCCACCACAACGGACAACATGATGGAAAGCGACAGTAGAAACTTACGCCGTTCGCGCGGTGTGTCCTTGAATCGTGCGCGCATCAGTCGGGGATAGGGTCGTAGGTGGGACGAGGTTTCTCCACCGTCTGCTTTTGACGGCTGAGCAAAAACGGCCCGATGGCCAGCCAGTCCATGGCAGTATTCACAAAACACCGATAGGCGTCATCCGGCGTACAGACCACCGGCTCGCCACGCACATTGAAGGAGGTGTTCAGCAGCACGCCGCAGCCGGTGCGCTGCTCGAACTGCCTCAGTAGCCGCCAAAAAAGCGGATGCCGTTCGCGGGCCACCGTCTGCACGCGCGCCGAACCGTCCACGTGCGTCACAGCGGGCAGCGTCGAGCGCTCGTGTTTCAACCGCTCGAATCCAGGCGGCTCGTCCGCCGGCCCAGCCAGGCGCTGGCTCTTCGCCAAGTCAGCCACCAGCAACATATACGGCGACTCGGCGGTGAGGTCGAAATAGTCGCCCACCCGCTCCTCCAGCACCGCCGGAGCGAACGGCCGAAATGATTCTCGGAACTTCACCTTTTGGTTGATACTCGACTGCATGGAGGCGAGACGCGCATCGCCCAGAATCGAGCGGCTACCCAGCGCGCGCGGCCCGAACTCCATCCGCCCCTGAAACCAGCCCAGCACCGCTCCGTTGGCCAGAAGCTCGGCGGCGCGGCCAAGCATCGCCTCCTCGTCGAGTTGCTCGAACACCGCGTCGTGCGCCTCGAGTGTCTGCCGTATTTCCGATTCCGAAAACGCCGGGCCAAGCAGGGTGCCATGCATTGAGTCGCCGCCCGTGCCCGCCAATACAGCCCCGCCCTCCCCTATGTGATCGGTTTTTCTAAATTGGTGCCATGCCTCGAGCGCCGCGCCGAGCGCACCGCCGGCATCCCCCGCCGCCGGCTGAATCCAAATCTCGTCGAACAACCCGGCACGCTGCAACTTGCCGTTTGCCACGCAGTTTAGAGCGACACCGCCGGCGAGGCAGAGCCGGTGTTCGCCGGTCACCTCGCGGACCTGACTGGCCAGACGCAACATTGCCTCGCCGATAACCTCCTGCACGGAGGCGGCGATGTCCATGTGGCGCTGCTCAAATGGCGACTCGGGATCGCGCGGCGGCCCGCCCATCAGCTGCTCGAACCGCCGGTTGGTCATTTTGCGTCCTTTTAGAAAACTGAAACAGTCCATGTTCAGCCGGAATGAGCCGTCCGGCTTCAGGTCGATCATGTTCTCAAGAATCACATCGGCAAAACGCGGCTGACCATACGGTGCGAGCCCCATCAGCTTGTATTCGCCGGAGTTGACGCGAAAACCGCAGTACGCCGTGAACGCAGAGTAGAGCAGGCCTAGCGAGTGTGGAAAGTGAAGCTCCCGCATCATCTCGATACGGTTCTCCGCACCGCGACTGATCGTCGTTGTTGCCCACTCACCCACACCGTCCACCGTGAGGATGGCGGCGCGATCGAACGGCGATGGATAAAAGGCGCTCGCCGCGTGGGCAACGTGATGCTCGGTAAACAGGATCGGGCACTCGGCCGGCAAGCCGTCGAGTTCGTCCCGGATGGTTTGACGCAGATTGAGTTTCTCAGAGAGCCAGGAAGGCAGCACCCGCAACCATGCCGGTAAACCGGCCGGCGCGATGGCCAAAAAACTCTCGAGCAACCGCGAAAATTTCACGACCGGTTTATCATAAAACACGACGGCATCCACGTCAGCCAGGCCAATGCCAGCCTGCTTCAAACAAAAAAAGACAGCGTGAACTGGAAAGCGTTCGTCATTTTTGCGACGTGAAAAACGTTCCTCCTGTGCGGCGGCAACGATCTCGCCATCGACCAGCAGCACGGCGGCCGAGTCGTGGTAATAAGCGGAAATGCCGAGGAGGATGCGCATGCGCTCAGGCTCACATGAATGGATACATAAACGGCGCCAGTGCGGAGCCAGTGCTGAACAGAATGAGCGCAGCCAACAACACAAGCACTACGATCAGCGGGATCAGCCACCATTTCTTCTCCCGCCACGCAAAGGAGAGACATTCCTTGAAGAGCCGCCACATGACCGCCGGGTTTTAGCCGAAGCCCCTAGCAACGGCAATTGAATTGCAGAACACGCGCGACTCGCGTGCGCTCTTCGTTGTTCACGGCTGCGGCTTCGCTATCTCGCCGAGTTTCGAGCGGGTGAACCGGAGATATTGCTGCACCTGAATGTCATTCGGATTCTCAGAGGCCAGCGCCTCAAGATGCCCCAGCGCATCGCTGTAACGCGCCTGCTTGAGCAGACCGGTGACGAGGTTGAAGCGCGCCTGCGGTAAACCCGGCTTGAGTACCACCGCACGCTCGAAGCTCGCCGTCGCTTCAGCGATTCGGTCTAACTCCACCCGGCATACCCCGACCTGAAAGTGCGCCTCGGCAAAGGAATCGTCGAGTTTA
>JAKUOU010000186.1 GCA_022451065.1 Pedosphaera sp.
TCAAGTGGGCCGGGGTTCACAATCGTTTTTTTACTCTGACCACCATCCCGATGGAAGGAGCAACCGGTGGCCGAGTTTACTCAACCAAGACCACACCACGCCCACCGAATGATCTGCATGAAGAGGGTGAACAGTACGCCCATCATACCGGCATTTTGGCCAGCCTTCAGTTCGAAGCCCAAGTGCTGCAACCCGGCGAAAGGATTATTCAGGAATTCACCACCTACGCCGGCCCCAAAGAATACCAAGTCCTTTTGGCACACGACCAGACTTATCAAAACTCAATTGATTTGGTAATGGGTTACAACACGCCTGTATTTGGCTTGTTCGCAAAGTTACTTTTGCGTTCCATGAATGGCCTTCACAACTTCGGGCTAGGGTATGCGATGAGCATCATCGTGATTACCATCATCATTAAGATTCTCTTCTGGCCGCTCACCAAGAAGAGCACCGTTTCCATGAAACGCCTGGCCGCCTACGGGCCTCAAATGGCTGAGATAAAGGAAAAGTACAAGGATGACCCTCAGAAGATGAACAAGCGGACTATGGAGTTCATGCGCGAGCACAAGATCAACCCATTGGGCGGGTGCCTGCCAATCTTGATCCAACTTCCGGTATTCATCGGATTCTTCACCATGCTACGCACCGCCGTCGAATTACGCGGCGCGGAATTTCTGTGGGCCTGCGACCTGTCCCAATCAGACACCGTTACTGAAATCGCCGGATTCCCGATCAACCCACTTCCGATAATCATGGGAGTGACCATGTTGTTGCAGGCGCGCATGACACCGGTCTCCCCAACTGCCGACCCGACACAGCAAAAGATCATGAAGTTCTTGCCGCTCATCTTTATTGTGTTTCTCTACAACTTTTCCGCTGGGTTGACCCTCTACTGGACAGTCCAAAATATGCTCAGCATCCTGCAAACCAAGCTTACAAAAAACATTGTCGTGGAAGCGCCATTGAAGAGCGCCAATTCAGCACTTGCCAAGGCGGCAAAACCGAAACCAAAGAAAAAATCTCCAACCAAACCATGAGCACAACTACACAAGACCCCAAGGCGTTACTAGAGTCCATCCTAAATAACCTCGGCTTCGATAATGTAACAATTGAGGAAAAAGAAAAAGACGGCAGCAAGGTACTTGACCTGCAGGCACCCGACGATTCCGGGCGGCTCATTGGCCGGAAGGGCCAGACGTTGTTTGACCTTCAGTACATACTCAATCGTTTGTTGTTTCAAAACGACGAGAATTCGGAAAAGGTGCAAATCGACGTGGGAGGATACCGGTTTGACGAGCAGGACAAACTGGCTGAGAAAGCCAAGGAAGCCGCCGAACAAGTCCGCCGATGGGGCGACATCGTCGAACTCGAGCCGATGAACTCCTACGACCGCCGCATTATCCACAACACCCTAAAAGATGATCCGGATATCGAAACCCAGAGCGTCGAGGTGGATGGCACCCATGACAAAGCCATCATCCTCCGACCCAAAAACTAGCCCACTGAGCTAATTATTGCCCTTTGCCCGGCAAGTTTCTAACCTCTGCCCACCAAACTGGTAGGCAGACGGCCTAGACCAGGACAGCGCTTGGCCAAGCGCAGCACACCAACACATGGAAGCAGCCAAACACGACGTAGAACGCAAGACTCTCGAGCAGCGCCACCAGATGAGCGATCTTGAGCGGTTGCGGCACTCGTGCGCCCACGTGCTCGCCACCGCAGTGCTACGCCTTTGGCCTGAGGCCAAGCTAGATATCGGCCCGCCGACTGCCGAAGGCTTTTACTACGATTTCGACCTCGAACACCGCTTTTCGCCGGAGGACTTCGAGGCGATCGAAGCTGAGATGAAAAAGGTCGTGAAGGAAAACCAGAAGTTTGAGCGTTCCACAAAAACCCGCGACGAAGCCAAGGTGTTTTTTGAGGAACGCGGCCAATCATTCAAAGTCGAGCGCTTGGCTGACATTCCAGAGGGAGAGGAGATATCATTCTACCAAAATGCTGAATTCGTCGACCTCTGCGCCGGGCCGCACGTCATGCGCACCGGCAACGTCAAGGCGTACAAGCTGCTGCGCGTGGCCGCCGCCTACTATCGTGGCAACGAAAACAACCCACAACTGCAACGCATCTACGGCACCGCCTACCCGAACAAGACACAGCTCAACGAGTGGCTTGAGGCACAGGAAGAGGCGCGCAAGAGGGATCACCGCAAGATTGGCCGCGAGATGCAATTGTTCGCGTTCGACGACGACGTCGGCCCCGGCCTACCTCTCTGGCTCCCCAAAGGGACGGTGCTAATCGAGGAGTTGGAGAAACTGGCCAAAGAGACTGAGTTCGAGGCCGGTTACGAACGTGTCCGCACACCCCATCTGGCCCGTGAAAACATGTACAAGACCTCCGGCCACCTCCCCTACTACGCCGAAAGCATGTTCCCGCCGATGGAACTCAAAGAAGACGATCCAGATAAGCCGACTGATCGCATCTACCTCAAGGCGATGAACTGCCCGCATCACCACAAGATTTTCTCGGCCGTGCCGCGCAGCTACCGTGAACTCCCTCTGCGTCTGGCCGAGTACGGCACCTGTTATCGTTACGAGCGTTCCGGCGAACTGATGGGTCTTATGCGCGTGCGCTCGATGCAGATGAACGACGCTCACATCTACTGCACTCCGGTGCAGTTCGCCGACGAGTTCCGCGCAGTCAACGAAATGTACCTGAAGTATTTCAAGATTTTCGGGTTCGAGAAATTCAGCATGCGGTTCAGTACGCACGTTGCAGAGCGGCTTGGAGACAAATATGTCGGGGAACCGGAACTGTGGAACCAGACCGAGGAGATGGTCCGACAGGTGTTAATCGAGTCGGGTATCGACTTCGAGGAAGTCCCGGACGAGGCCGCCTTTTACGGGCCAAAGATCGACGTTCAGGTGTACAGCATCTCCGGCCGGGAATTCACCATCGCCACCAACCAGGTGGACTTCGCCGTACCCAAGCGCTTCGGACTCGAGTTCAAGACCCGCGACAATACGACCGAGGTGCCGCTGTGCATTCACCGCGCCCCGCTTGGCACGCACGAACGATTCATCGGTTTTTTGATCGAGCATTATGCCGGCAACTTCCCGCTCTGGCTTGCCCCGGAGCAGGTTCGCGTGTTGCCGTTCGGCGACGAGCAGGCCGACAGCGCCAAGAAGGTCGTTAGCGAACTCCGCAAACACGAGGTACGCGTCAGCCTAGACACGACCGCTGACAAGATCGGTGCCCGCATCCGCCGCGCCGAGACGGACAAGGTGCACACCATTTTACTCATCGGCCAGCGAGAGCAGGAAGCCGGTAAGCTCGCCGTGC
>JAKUOU010000187.1 GCA_022451065.1 Pedosphaera sp.
CGGACATTAGATTTCAGGTTGACCTTTATCTTGGGCTTGGGCTTGGCCTTTATCTTGGGCAGGACCGGCTTGGGTTTTGGCTTTGGCTGGATTTTTTTGGGTTCCGGCTTGGGCGGGGTCGGCTTGGGTGGCGCGGGGGCTGGTGGTGGCGCCACTGGGGCGGCCGGCGCAAGCAGTTTATCGATTACGTCCGACGGGACGAGGTCAATCACTCGAACAGTCTCATCGCGCTTGGCCAGTAGCATCGGGCCAAGGACCAGCGTAGCGAGAATCAGGACGTGAAACACGACTGACCCAACCACGCAACTCCGCTTTAACCTGCCCATTTTTCCGACCTCCTTGTCTTATTCCGGCTCCGTTCGCAGGGAAACCCGCGTGATGCCGTTCTGCTCACAGCGGTTCAGCACCGCCGCAATCGTACCATACGTCCCACGGTGATCCGCGCGGACGTACACCAAAATATTCGGATTGCTTTGATGATCTGCAACCAATTTTTGTTCAATCTGATCAAGCGACAACGATTGATTGTCGAGCATGTAACCGCCCGATTGATCCACCTCGATGGTGCGAATGTCGTTCTTGTCCAGTGGCCTGTCCGGCTGTCCACCCTCCGGCAAATCCACCGAGAGGCCGTGCTCCAGCAGCGGCGTGGTGATCATGAAGATGATCAGCAGCACAAACGCCAAGTCGATGAGCGGCGTCATGTTGAGGTCGCTCAGTGTGACCAGTGAATTGCGTTGTGAAAACCGTCGCATGACAAACTATAATTTCCCCGCAGCTATCGTGATCACCTTGAACGCCCCGTACGCCACGATCAAAAGGATCACCATTTGGCTAATCGTGACCTTCTTCGACCGGCGGAACATCCGGCGCTTGAGCTTTCGGAACGGGCTCTTGTGTATCCGGTGGCGACACTCTGGGCACTTGGAGATCACCCGCTGCATCTTGGCGCCGCATTTCTTGCATTTGACGAAAAGCTGCGAGTTGCAGTACTCGCACTGCTTGAGGTTGCCAGGGTTCAGGTGACTGCATTTTGGGCAGAGCAACCCTTTTTCCCCTTGCACTAGATTCTTGGAGGGCATGACAGTTATTCGTCCTTTAGGAACTCGGTTTCCATGCACGAGGCCAGTTCCTGAGCAAAGCTGTCCAGTTCAACCGTGAACACACGCAGATTGTGCACCAGCCAGTTGTAGCCGACCATTGAGGGGATGGCCACCAGCAGCCCGGCTACAGTGGTCGCCAACGCGGCCGCTACACCCGGGGCGACGGTGGTCAGGTTGGCGTTGCCTTCCTGGGCGGCGGCGCTGAAAACATCCATTACACCCCAGACCGTTCCCAGCAGGCCGACAAACGGCGCTCCACTCACTGCGATGGCCAGCAGGATCAGTCCGCTCTCCAGCTTGAGCGACTCCTTGGCCACATCGCTTTCCATGGTGCGCTTGACGTGTTCCATTGACTTGATGGTGGCGTATTGCTCCGAGTCGAGCTCGCCCTCGGTGCCGTTGGTCCTTAGACGGCCCAGCAAATCCTTGCAGCCGTTGTTGTACACGTTGAACAGCGGGCATCCTTCAATGTGGATATTGCGGTCATGGATCACGAGCACGCCTTCATGCCGGTGAAACTCATCAACAAACAGCTTGTTCAACTTGCGTGCCTGCCGGGTTTGGAGCGCCTTTTGGATCATGACCGACCACACAAAAATGGATAGCAGGCCAAGCAGTATGATGATCGTTTTTCCAGGCGCGCCCGCTTGGTTCCACACGTAAGATGTGGCGGGCGCTGCGGCGGCTTCCGCTCCTGCCTGTAACAACACGATCATATTCGAATGGGTTCTGTGAACGACCCCGCTCCTTGAGGCCGATATTTTTATCGCTTGGCCAAGCGTGGGTCAAAGGCAAACCAGCCCTTTTTGCCCGAAATTTAGGCGCGTCATATGTCATCTCATGATCGCACAGCCTGGCTAAACTCGGTTCCGCTTGGCCAAGCGCGGCTCCGGGTGATTAACTGGGTCCCGTGCAAAAGGACGAGATTGCGGACATCCTCAAGGAGATCGGGGTATTTCTTGAGTTGAAGGGCGAGAACCCTTTCAAGACTCGTGCCTACCAAAACGGGGCCCGCACCCTCGAGGGTGTCACCGAGCCGCTGGAGAAACTCGTGGAGGAGGAGCGTCTGGCCGACATCAAGGGCATCGGCAAGGCGTTGGCCGAGAAAATCACCGAGCTGGTGAATACCGGTGAGCTGGCTTACTACGACGAACTTAAGGCCTCCATCCCTGAGGGTCTCATCGCCATGCTCAACATCCCTGGCTTGGGGCCGAAAAAGGTCAAGGCCGTTTATAGTAAACTCGGCATTGAGAGTGTTGAGGCACTTGAGCAGGCCTGCAAAGATAGCAAACTCGCCGAGCTGCCCGGTTTCGGCAAAAAGACCGAGTCAAAAATTCTCGAGGGCATTGAGTTCCGCCGGAACTACGCCTCGCACCACCACATCAGTACTGCCCTCAACCTTGCCGACCCCATCCTCGAGCGGCTCCGCGCCCACCCTGACGTCATTCGCTGCAGCACCGCCGGCAGCCTGCGCCGCCACAAGGAAATCGTCCGTGACATCGATTTCCTCGTTTCGTCGAAAAACCCGGAATCAATCATCGAGTTTTTTACCGGCCAAGCGGGCATCCTGTCCGTCTTGGCCAAGGGCGACACCAAGGCCAGCGTCATTCTCGAGGGCGGCATTCAGGGCGACCTCCGCGTCGTCAGCGACGCCGAGTATCCATTCGCGCAGGCCTACTTCACCGGCAGCAAGGAGCACAACATTGCCACGCGCCAACGCGCCATTGCCCGCGGCTTGCGCTTAAACGAGTACGGCCTTTTCAAAAGCACCGAGGAAACCCGCGACCCCAAGCTGCGGCTCGACTGCAAAACAGAGGAAGACATTTTCGCCGCGCTCGACCTCTCCTACATTCCGCCGGAGCTGCGCGAGGACAAGGGCGAATTCGAGGCCGGCGAGGCTGGCAACATTCCGCGACTCATCGAGTGGACCAATCTCAGAGGTTCGTTGCACAACCACTCCAACTGGAGCGACGGCGCCGAGTCGCTCGAGGAGATCGCCGACTACATGAGCGGGCTGGGCTGCGACTACTGGGCCATCACCGACCACTCGCGCGCGTCGTTCCAGGCCAACGGCCTGGACGAGGCGAGGCTTCGTAAACAGATCGCCGAGGTGGC
>JAKUOU010000188.1 GCA_022451065.1 Pedosphaera sp.
ATGGCTGGGCGGCAGCTGGTGAACGGCTGGCGGTTGTAGTGATTCCGCTGCTATTTGAGACGCGGGCCGAAGCAAGCTTCGACAGGATCGTGTGCGTGTCCTGTTCGCCGGAAATTCAGCGGAAACGCCTCCAGTCTCGCGGATGGAGCGACGAGGAGGTCAAGCGACGGCTTTCGGCGCAGATGGAGATTGATGAAAAAATGAAACGATCGGATCACGTCGTTTGGACCGACGGTCCGATCGAGGCGCAAGCCGCTCAGTGGGATGCGTTGTTGTCGTCTTGGGACGGGTTGGCCTGAACGTCGATCGGAGGTTCCTCAATTGGGATGTCTTTTTTACTCAACCCGGCCATGCGGAGAATCCAGGCCCCGTAGATTGTTCCTGCAATACTGGTGGGGATGCCGGAGAGCACACCTGCAAGCAGGGCTTTGTTGAAGGCTTGTTTTGCGGAATCTCTGTTTATCAGGGTTTGGATGAAAAATACGCCGGCGCCGCCGGTGAAAAAAGCCAGAAGGCAAGAAATGGGAAGAGCCAAACCTCCAGTGGCGAATGTTGCGCCGAAGAAGGCATTGTCTACTAGGAACACCCACAGTCCGCTAAGTTTGTGTAGAAATAGTTTGCGCCGTTTTTTTGGCTTTATGGGGAGTTTCTGTGGTTGCTCCATTTTTCTTTCAGCGTCTATAGCGGTTCGCGGCCGTCATAACCAGTATCAAGTTCATGCCAGTGGGCGATATCGTCCTCATCTTTCTCCCAGCATAAAAATACCTCGCGGGTACCGCGGCGGGATGGAAAATCGATCAGGCCTCGCTCGGCATCCTTGACTTGGATTTCGTGTTTCTTGAATTCACGGAGGATACCCTGGATATCCGAGAGGAGCTTGATGGACTGGTTGACCGAGTTGCCACCAACGTCTGACTGGGTGTTCAACATGCTGTCCACGCGCTGGCTGATTTCGGCGTAGTTATGCCGTAGTTGGTTCATTCGCTCCAGCCATTCCCTGATTTTGGGCATCATGGCCCGGGCCTCCGCAAGCGTGTAGTGTTTCTTGTAACGGTAGGCCATCACTCCTCCTTTTTTACGGAATGGAGTTTTTGACGAAGCGGCTCAGTTGGAGTGATCTCGTAGGAGCGCTGCCAGGCGGTTCTGGCCTTGTCCGTCCGTCCAAGCTTGTTGAGCACGTTGCCAAGCTGCTCAAGCAGGTAGGCGTCGGGGACGGTCATTTTTTTCTCCTGTTCGCGGAGAAGCCCAAGTGAGATCTCCCACTCGGCCCCGGCCTCGTCCGCTTTCCCGAGCTGTTGGAGCGCGTCCCCGATGTGCTCGTGAATGGTGGAGTCTGGTTCATCCTTCATTAACTCGGCGGCGCGCCGCAACTCAGTGAGCGCCTCCTTGTGTTTGCCCTGCCTGTAGTGGAGCCAACCGAGACTGTCCACGTACGCGGCGTTTTCGGGGTCGAGTTCGTTTGCCTTGATAATGTACTTGGCCGCCTCGTCGAGATTACGGTTGATATCCGCCCACATGTAGCCCAGATAGTTCATGGCATTGTGGTATTCAGGTGATATCTCGATGGCCTTCTTCAAGATGGTATTAGCGGTTTCGTATTGGCGGTTTCGCTCGTAGGCAGCACCAAGCTGGAAATAGAAAAAGTGCGTGAGGCGGTTTTGCTCGGCGGCTTGGGCCAGTTGCTCGGCCTCGAGCAAGTTCTCGATGGCTTTCGGGTATTGGTGAAGGGAACTGTGGGCAAGACCGGCGTAAAACTTGTTGATAAAATTCGGCTTAAACTGCTCGGTGGCCTTGCGGAGCGTGGCGAGGGTCTCCTTGGGTTTGTTTTGGAAGAGCCGCACGCCGGCGAGTTCGTAGTAGGCCGGCTCAAACTTGGAGTTGAGCTTGAGGACGGTCTCGAAGTGCGCGGCCGCCTCATCTAGCTTGTCGAGGTCACGCTTGATTCCGCCGAGCACGAACAACGCGCGCTCGTTGGTGGGGCGCTCGCGCAGGATGGCCTCAAGTTGTTTGGTGGCGTCCTGGGTCTTGTCCGCCCGTAGGTATAGATCGGCCAACTGCTCACGGACATTGAGAAGACCTGGGTTGAGTTCAATCAACTGAATGAACAGCGCAATGGCCTTGTCGTTTTCACCCCAGATTTTGTAGTAGTCGGCCAAGCGGTGAATGGTCAGCGGATTCTCGGGATTGAGTGCGCTGGCCTTGTCGAGGCTGGTGATTATACCGGCCTTGATTTTGTCCATCTTGGCGCGGGCAGCCAGGCCGGTGTCGCGGTACAGGTCGGCGATGCCTAGCCAGAATTCTGGCTCGGGTTCGTCCTTGGTGAGAGCAGTGTCAAGCACCTTGAACGCGTCGTCGAAGCGTTTGGCCGCGGCATGCAGCTTGGCCAGGGCACGAATCGAGATGAGGGTCGGGTGCGGTTTGGCCAAGGCGGTCTTAAAGGCGGCGACGGCCTCGTCCGGTTGGTTGGCCTGCTGGTAAGCGAGGCCTAGCCACTCGTACATCGTCACCGATTCCGGGTTGGCTGCCTGGCCAAGGCGGAGCACCTCGATGGCCTTGTCGGTTTTTTTCTTTTGAAGGAAACGCCGCGCGGCCTGGACGACCACAGTTTCCTGTAAGGGATCTGCTTTGGCGGCCGCTTCGAGGTGCTTGAGGGAGTCTGTCGGCTTACCTCGGAACTGGAGGCTGCGACTTGTCAGGTAATGGGTTAACCCCTCGACACGATTCAGGAACTCAGGGCTTTCCGAGGTGGTATCCTCCTCGATATTGAGACCGTGGATACCGGAGGGGATGCCGGGACGTTGCTTGGCTAAGGGTGAGGTGGAGCAGCCGGTACTGAACCACAACAGGGTCAGCCCGATGAACAGTCTCGTTTGTGAACCGCGTCTCATGGTTGGGGGTTCACCCGGAACAACTGAGGCGCCAGCCTGGCTGGTTACTTCTGCCAAGTGCGCTTTTTATGGCGATTGGCGCGGGATTTTTTCTTGCGCTTGTGCTTGTTGATTTTCGCTTTCCGGCGTTTCTTCAGTGAACCCATGTATGTCCTGTTTCCGTGGTTTTTTTCTCAGTTAAATAAATTAATGGACAACCTTGTTGAGTGGATACTCTATGATGCCCTCTGCCCCGGCAGTCTTGAGCGCCGGGATGAT
>JAKUOU010000189.1 GCA_022451065.1 Pedosphaera sp.
CTTCCAAGTCGGTCTTAATATCACGAAAAGGCCCCATGTTTGCCTCATCGTTTCCACCCGAGGGTATGACCGATGGAATAATCCCAACAAACACCATCCCGTCCGGACCAATGCCCACCGTAAATCCACTACGATCCCCTCCACTTGAGGTCAGGTCCTGCTTAACAGTCACAATGCCTCGCTGAGAAAATTCGTAATTCACCCAAAAGGAAATTGTAAAACTATCGCTCTCGCTAATGCCAAAGTCAGGCCCATTAGGCGATTCAGGACCAATCCGCACATAATCATCCACACCAAAGAGATCCAACGAATATGCACTCCCATCAGGGGTATCCTCACTAAACTCAACCTCATTGAGCACCGTCCCATTGTTGGGACCTACCTGGTCGGTCACCGCCTCCCCATCATCAAAATTCCAGTACGATACCAATTGGGGAAATGCCAAGTTACAGATTCCGAAATATAGCGACACGGCCGTGAGGAACGGAACAATTCTATGTTTCATAGTATATTTTTTTAAAAAGATTTTAATAATTTATTTAAATTAAGATTTCTCGTTTTGAAAAGTTAAACTGACGCGAGACACTTATCCAAGTACACACGCGCTCGGTTGATCTCGGCAGTGCATTCGGTTGCGGTAGGGAGGATGGGAATGCCACGGGGGACAGGGTGCATGAAGATGCTGGTTAGGCCCTTGTAGTTGATGCCCTTCAGCGCACCGAGAATGGGCGTGAAGTCCAGCTTGCCGCGGCCGGGCATTTGCAGCAGTTCCTGTTCCTTCGGCAGTTTCTTGTGGCAACCCATGCCGTGTTGCCACGCGTAAAACATCGCGATGCGATTGCCGAGCGCCTTGATGAGCGAGGCATGACCGGCGGCATCCACGCCGAGGCTCTCCAGATGATAAGGCGCCAGCGCAATGCCGAGGTGTTTACTGGGCGCGAATTCGGTGAGCCACTTGAGGGAGTCGGGCGTATTGATGAGGTTGCTGGAATGATTCTCGATGGCAATGGTAACACCGGCGGTTTTGGCGGCGGCAAGATGGGGCTTCATCAGTTCGATAAATTTTTTGACCTCCGCCTTCAGTTCAGCGCCTTTCAGACCGCGTTTGCCGCGTCCGCCGCAGACCATCACCTTGGTGCCGAATTTCTTGGCGAAGGCCATTTCCTTTTGCAGCCCGAACGGCCCGAGATCGTAGCGCGTGATGCAGCCCATGCGCAGGATGCCCTTGGCGGTCTTGTGACTGCGCAGCATTTTGGCGAATGCCTCGTGGCCCATGGCCTCGATTTGCTCGCGTTGATTGCCGTGCACGCGCGGCCAGATGTCGATGGTGTCCGCGCCGGTCTTGGCCACTTCAGGAAGGATTTCCTTGAGCGGCAGCGTGCCGTACATCGACGAAGACAGACTGTAATTGAGCCGAAACTTTGGCCGGGCCGCCAGCGCCGGGCTCGTCGCGAGGGCGATGGCGGTGGTGGCGAGAAATTGGCGTCGGTTGATTTGTTTCATGGGGGGCAAAGAGTGAGGGATTACCAAAGCTTTTGCGAAGCCAATCGAGCGCCTTGGGCCAGATTCTCAAACTTTGCCCAGACGATGCTGGGATGAATTTCCTGTTCGGTGGCGGCAAACGAAGCAAACCCACAGTCGCTGCCAGCCATGATGTTTTCTTTGCCGCAGACATCGGCAAACCGGCTCAAACGCTGGGCAATGAGCTCGGGATGCTCGACCAGCGGGGTGGAGTGGGAGATGACGCCGGGGATTAGGGATTTGCCTTCGGGTACCTTGACGTTTTCCCAGACTTGCCACTCGTGTTCGTGGCGCGGATTACCGGCCTCAAAGAGATAGGCACCGGCGTTAACCTTGAGCATGACATCGACAATGTCGGACAGGTTCATCTCATGCACGCGAGGGCCTATGTTGATGCCGTAGCAGGTGTGAAAACGCACACGATCCTCGGGCAGTCCCTTCAGCGCATGATTGAGCGATTCCACCCTCAACTCGGCCCATTCACGGCAATCGGTTACGCTGAGATCAGGGCGGGATATGTAATAGGTGAGCAAGCGAGGGTCATCGATCTGCAGGATCAACCCCGCATCCACGATGGCCTTATATTCCTCATGCATCGCATCGGCAATGGCAAACAGGTATGCCTCATCACTATCGTAGAATTCGTTTGGCTGCTGCCCCTCCACATCAGAGGGTGACACGGCCGTCATGAACGCCTCCTCGACACCGTTGGCTTCGGCTGCAGCCTTAAGGTTTGCAATGTCGCGCTTCAGAACCGCGTGCCCATCGTAGGTTACAGGCGCGGTGCAAACCAGTTTGACCGGCATGGCCACGAGCCCTTCTCGGGCCTTGCGGTGGGCTTCATAAAATTCAGGAAAGGCAATGGTCTCACGCGATTCCACCCATAGATCCTCGCCCTGTTTTTCGCTGGGCGAAAACCCCTTTAGCCGCTCGGCAATGTAGGTGAGAAAACTTGACTTGCTCTGTTCACCATCACAAACAATATCAATCCCCGCATCAACCTGATGCTGCACAATATCCGAAACTGCATCACCCACGGAGGACTCAAACAAGTCGGCGTCATATTCTTCCCGGCGTTCCCTGGCAAAAAGCAGCTCCAGCACATTGCCCGGCCGCGCCAGACTCCCAACGTGGGTGGTAAGAATACGGTCAGTACTGCGTCTCATATAATCATTAACTTTCGGCCACTAGTTAACGGACACATAGTCTGCGAACTCGCACAAATTTTCAAGTCTGAGCCGAATTCTCCTAATGACGGATTTTTAAGTAGAATTGCAGTGTGTCCTGCTTAGACTTCCGATCGAATTATCAAAACTGATCCAAATCTTTCGTCACTCTATAAGATTGGTAACTTACTCAATGCGGTAGAGTAAATAAATATTGGAATGTCTTCAGTTATAGGTTGGTTGCTTTTTGCGGCAACAACTAATCTGGCTTGAAAAGCTACTCTCTCAACGCACAAAAAAGAGGCCGGGCAAGATGCCCGGCCTCTGGTGTGTGTTCTCTTATTTGGTTAAACCAACCAAATTAATTCTTGGCGCGTCCAAACTGCGCTGCCTGGTCGGCCGGAATCGTCAACGGACTCGCTCCGTCCACATCCGACCACGGACCAT
>JAKUOU010000019.1 GCA_022451065.1 Pedosphaera sp.
CAGTGAACATGAGCGCCTATGTCGCGACCAAGGCAGCGGCGATCGGGTTGACGCGATCACTGGCCCGTGAACTGGGGCATCGGCGGATTCGCGTGAATACCATTTCGCCGGGCTGGATCATGACCGAGCGGCAACTCAGTGATCATGTCACCCCGGCGGTCAAGCGCCAGATTCGGAGGGAACAATGCATCCCGGATCTCAATCAGCCGGATGAAGTCGCCGACGTGGCGTTGTTCCTCGCGAGTGATTCTAGCCGCGCGGTGACCGGGCAGGAGATACTCGTCGATCGCGGTTGGGTGCCCGGATGAAAACGGACTACCTTGTCATCGGCGGAGGCGTTGTTGGCCTGGCGACGGCTTGGCGGTTGCAAACCATGCAGCCGGGAAGCCGCGTTTGCGTACTGGAAAAGGAACCGGAAGTTGGAAGCCACCAAAGTAGTCACAACAGCGGCGTATTGCACTGTGGCCTCTATTACAAACCGGGATCGATCAAGGCTATCCTCGCCGTGCGCGGTATTCGGCAAATGGTCGAGTTTTGCCGCGAGGCCGATATCGATCACGAGGTCTGCGGTAAACTGGTTGTGGCGTGCAACGACACCGAGCTGGAGCGATTGCGCAAACTCGAGGAGCGCGGCCGGCAAAACGGACTTGAAGGCATAGAGTTTCTTGGGCGTGAGGCAATGCTCGAGCGCGAGCCGAACGTCGGTGGCATCGCTGCGCTGCGTGTGCCGCAGGAGGGAATTGTCGACTATCCGGCAGTTTGCAGCGAACTCAAGCGCCGCATCACGGCCAACGGCGGCGACGTGCAAACCGGCGCTCGCGTTACGCGGCTTAAGCAGCGCGGTGGCGAGTGGATCGCAACGACGCCCAAGGGTGAGTTCGCTGGCAGGTACCTCGTAAACTGCGCCGGACTGCATTGCGACCGTGTCGCCGGGTTGGCCGGCGAGAAACGTGAGACGCGAATCGTTCCGTTTCGTGGCGAGTACTATAAACTCGTCGAGGGCAGCGAAGGGTTAGTGCGCCACTTGATTTATCCTGTGCCCGATCCTCAGTTCCCATTTCTGGGTGTGCACTTCACGCGGTTGATCCACGGCGGTATCGAGGCCGGCCCGAACGCTGTACTGGCTTTTGCGCGTGAGGGTTATCGCAAGACCGACGTCAACGTGCGCGACCTGTGGGATGCGGTGACTTATTCCGGCCTGTGGCGTTTCGTCGTGAAATACCCGAGAATGACCGCGCTTGAGTTGTGGCAGTCGTTGAGCAAACGGCGCTTCTGCAAGGCGCTTCAAAAGCTCGTGCCAATCATCCGTGTGACCGATATTGAGCCGGGCGGCGCGGGTGTGCGCGCACAGGCGATGGCGCGGGAGGGCAACTTGATACAGGATTTCTGTCTGATCCAACGGCCGGCGGCCCTACATGTGCTCAACGCGCCCAGCCCGGCGGCGACCGCATCGCTGGCGATCGGTGAGGAGATCGTCCGCAAAATATTGGAGACGAAATGAAATGCTCATGGCCAAGCGGATTTATGGTGCTGTTATTGATCGGCTGCGGAAACGACTTGGCAGCGCCGCAATTGTCGCTTGATCAGGGGGAGGAAACGAACGTCTGGCAGGCGGCCAAGCTTGGTCAGGTGGAGCCGCTTAAGGCCGCCTTGGCCAAGGGCATTGACCTCAACGTGTTGAATCAGGACGGCTGGGCGCCGCTACACCTGGCGGTTGTGGGCAATCAAGTAGCTGCAGTGGAGTGGTTGCTAAAGAACGGCGTGCGGATAAATGCCGAGACGGCCGGTTCGAGATCGGCGCTGGACATCGCCCTTACACCCGGTTTCATGGAGAACGAGGGCCAACGAAACGTGCGTGAAGAGATCGTCAAGTTGTTGCGCCAACACGGCGGCCAACGCGGTAGCGCCTGCTGCGGCAAGACTGGGTAGCCATTCAGCTTTCAGCCAAGCGGCGGTCAGCGGCCCATTCCGATAAGTTTCATCACGTCGCCCTCGAACTCGCCCTCAACCTTGTCACCTTCCTGCATGCCGGCGGAGGTGAGCCTGGTTTTACCGCCGATGAATTGCATGCCAAGCGGTCCGAACGAAAAGCCGCGGCCCTCTTTCAACACGCCGCCGGATTGAATGTCGTTGCCTGCATGGAAAGTGTCCTCCTCCATCCCGAGATCGAACGACACCTGCTTGTCGTTGTCGGCTCGCGTCGCCACGATTCGCACGGACGGCTTGCTGCTGCGGCCGAAGCTTCCGGTCCATGACGCATGTACGCCAGCATCCTTCAGCGAGACCTCCCTACCGCCCATGGACAGTCTGAGTTCCACCTTGCCAATGTTTGTACGTTCGCGTGGGGAATCCTCCATCCACGTTGCGGAGAACTTGGCCTTGATTTTACCGATGGCGGCGATGACAGGCGGTGGTTTGGGTTCCTTGCGCCATGTTGGCATTGCGTCCTCTGTTTCCTTCATTATATCCCGTCGTCGTGCCTCGATGAAATCACGTGTACCGTCCAGTGAGCGGCTGAAGCGATTCTGTTCGCGGTTGAGATGTGGCTTGATCAGGGCCTCAATCCGATCGCACTCGGCGAGCAGGTTTTTCTCGTTCCAGTGCTCCTTGAGCAGGCCGTGGAGAGTCTTGCGATAACGTTCACGGCCTTCCGGCAGTTGGTATAGGCGATAGGCGACCCGGCCCTTGGTCTTGACCGAAATCGGCGCGCGAAATTCGAAGTTGAGCATGCCGCGCTTGCGGAACAGCGCGTCCGCCCCCCAAGGGATGAAGTGGAACCGGTCTGTCTTCGGATTGAGATAGATAAAAAAGTTGTTCGAGTTTCCGGAGTAGCCATCCCAAAAACCGAGCAGTCCCTCGATGGCCCAGTACCGGTAAAATGCATCGAGGTCGACGAGTTTGCCGATGGCTTCCTCGCTCACCTTATCGTTCTCTAGCAGTTGGATCAGTTGTCGGATTTTTTCACGGCCTGGCTTGTCGTCGCCGCGCTTGTGTTCAATGCTTCCCTCCCAGCCCTCGTAAAAATCGACTACCGTGCCCTCATAAAGCGTGCCGTTGTTATCGCCGAACGCCCGCGCCAGAAGCGGCTTGCGCATCGACTCCACGTGCGAGTAGATGCCAAGATTCTTGCCATTGACTGTCACCTTTGCGAATGCGCAGCGCGACGCCGGCGACCCGGCGGCGTTGAAAAGCGAATAGCCCATATATTGGCTCACGATGGTGCTGTCCTGCTTGTTGTTGTTCATCGTCAGGCTCGTTAGTTTGCCAATGGCCTGCTCTTTGTCGGTGTGGTTCAGCTTGATCTTGAGCGACGGCCGGCTGCTGCTCTGCGAGCCGATAAATCCCTTTTTTCGGAGCCCGATCTTTTCAAATTTCACGCCGTCGATCGTGATGTCGGCGTTGACGTAGTCGTACGGGCCGTCGATCGGTTCCGTTTTTCGCTTCTCGTGCAACGCCGAAACGAAGTCGCGCGATTGGTGGCGAATCTTGTCCCAGTCCTTCTCGGCAACGGTGATTTGCACATCGAGCACGCGGTCGGTTGGGAACAACTCTTCGAGCGTAAGTTTTTTGTCCACGGCCGAGACCGTGGTGTACAATATGAATGCGGTCAGGCTCGCGGCCGTTGTCTTGAAGTAGATCAGGTTCATGGTTAGTGACGGAGTGCCCCGGGAAAACAAGCTGCTGTCATTACGCGCCGAGACAGCGCGAGGTTACTAAATCGCTATAAAAACTCAACACTCGGTCCAGAGCCCATCGGCGGTAGAACAGCCCTTGGCGTTGGCGATGAGAGTGGCCACTTTTGCGGCATCTTTTCGGCCGGGAGCCGCCTCGACGCCGCTCGACACATCGAGCCCGAACGGCACTACTTGTTCAACTGCTTCGCCGGCATTGTCCGGCGTTAACCCGCCTGCAAGCAGGATCGGGTGGCCAAGCCGCTTGGCCGTCAGAGCCAAATCCCAGTTGAACCGTTCGCCGGTGCCCCCGAGTGCGCCTTGCACATAACTGTCCAGCAGCCACGCATCGGTCCTGTAGTCGGCCAACTGGCCAAGCGATTCACCATCTTTCACTCGAAACGCCTTGATCGTTCGGAGCTCGAACTGCGTGCAAAAGTCCGGTGGCTCGTTACCGTGAAATTGCAGCGTGTCCAGTCCGGCCGTGGTGGCGGTGTTGCGGATGGTCGCCTCGTCGGCATCGACAAACACGCCGACCCTAGCCACGTGAGCGGGCAATTCACGGATGATCGCACCAGCTTCTTCCGGGGTGAGGTAACGCGGACTAGGCTTGTAAAACATGAAACCTAGCGCATCCGCACCGGCCTCAACCGCCGCTTGAGCATCGTCGATCGACGTGATGCCGCAAATTTTTACCCTTACACTCACGGCGCAAGACGCTATGCGGTCGGGGCCAAGTGTCAACGCTCGTGTCGGATTCGGGTTGCGCCGGTGGGTGGGTCACGGCAAAACCAAGCGCGTGAGCGACAAATCGCTGATGGCCTATGTGGCGCTGGGTGCAAACCTCGGCGACGCCGCAGCGACGTTGAGCGGTGCCGCCGCCGAGATCGCCGGCTGGTCGACGGGCTTGGCGCTTGGCTCGTCGCTTTGGCGTACCGCGCCGGTAGATTGTCCGCCGGGTTCACCGCCGTTCCTCAACGCAGCGCTTGGCCTCCGGCCGAAATCTGTGACCACGCCGGAGTCGCTGCTCGATAATCTGTTGGCGCTAGAGAGCAAACTGGGCCGCACCCGCTCCGGCTTAGCCAACGCGCCGCGCGTGATCGACCTCGACCTGATTGCCTTTGGCACTGAGACGCGCAATATGCCAACCCTGATTTTGCCCCATCCGGAAGCTCACAAGCGTTCGTTCGTCCTGGCTCCACTTGCCGAATTCGCTCCCGGCTTGGTGTTGCCCGGTCAACAGCAAACAGTTTCCGGCTTATTGGCTAAGCTTGGTCAAGGGGGAGAGGTAGTGAAAACCGAACAACGTATCCTCTGCGTTTAATTCTACCACTATTGCAATTTTGTCTCTGGGGCAATTTTCTTGAAGACGATGATGTGTTGACGGGGGAGCACGGAAATTGTCTGTACCCACTCGAGCGGGTGCGGCGTAGCTTCCTTCATCACCTGCAGTTGCGACATCTTGTGCAGCAGCTTGATCGGCACGTTGGGATCCTCCATCCGATACTCGACGAACGCGATTCGCCCTCCCGGCTTTAGTGCGCGGCAGAGGTTCTGCAGCATCTCGTGCGGGTGTGAAAACTCGTGGTACACGTCGACCATTAACGCGAGATCGATGGTGTTGGTCGGTAAGTTGGGATTTTTGATCGTGCCGAGCACGCCTTTTACATTTTTTATCCCGAGCTTCCCGAGGTTCTGTGCGAGTAGCTCAAGCATCTCTGGCTGGATGTCCACCCCGTACACTGTGCCCTTAGGGCCGATGACTCGGGCGATGCGTCGCGCGAAGTATCCAGTGCCGACGCCGATGTCCGCCACGTTGTCGCCGGCCTTGAGCTTGAGCGAGCGGATGAGTGTCTGCGGTTTTTCCTCGACCTCGCGCGATGGGCGCTCGAGCCAGCCGGCACCAAGGTGCCCCATCACGTGGGCGATCTCGCGGCCCATATAGAATTTGCCAATGCCGTCGCGGCTGTGCTGCGCGCGGTGTGTATAGCGCGGATTCTCGGGATCAGCTCGGACGCCCTTGGCGTTGGTGGTTGGTTGGCCAAGCGCGGGGGGAAAGTGGCCAAACGCAAAAAAGGCGGCGACGATCGCGGGACAAATCCATTGGTGGTGCATGTGGGTGAACCTACCCTCGGTCAGCCCAGATGACAAGCTGGCCCGCGCTTGGCTCGACCCAGTCGGCTTGATAGGGTAAGCCGCGTTATGGCTTTGGCAAAAAAACTGTTGCACACTCGCTACCGAGTCAACGATCTGGGGAAGACCGTTGATTTTTATAAAAACGTCCTTGGACTCGAGGAGGTGCGTCGGCACAAGTCACCGCGTGGCTCCGAGTTGGCCTTCCTGAAGGCGCCCGAGAGCGAGGAGACCATTGAGATTTGTCATTACCCCTCGAGCGGCCCGGTGGAGGTGCAGGAGGATCTCACGCATGTGGCCTTCGAGGTCGATAGCTTAGAAGAATTCGGCAAACACCTGGCCACGCTAGGGATGGAATACTCCGATGGCCCGACAATGAAGGAGACCGGCGGTGGCTTTGCCTTCATCGATGCTCCCGAGGGCTATGAAATCGAGTTGATAGAAATCGCTAAGTAATAGGCGATTTTGGGGTTTTTATACTTCCAAACAATACTTGACTCAATCAGTCGGGATTCTAGTTTTCCCTCGGCATGAAACTGTCCCAACGAGGAGAGTATGCTTTGCGCGCATTGTTGGTCATGGGAATGAACCACGGCCCCGGTGTGATTCGAATTAAGGATATTGCGCAGCAGCAGAATATTCCACGCCGGTTTCTGGAGCAGATTCTCAACGATTTGAAGTCGGCTGGTTTTGTGCAAAGCAAGCGTGGTGTAGCCGGTGGCTACAGGCTGCAGCGCGGGCCGGATCAGATTTCGTTGGCTGATATCATCCGGCATTTGGAGGGGCCGTTGGCTCCCGTGGGGTGCGTGAGTGTGAATTATTATCAGCGCTGTTCCTGCCCCGACGAGGACAAGTGCGCGATCCGCAGCGTGATGCAGGAGGTGCGCGATGCTATCGTAGGCGTACTGGAGGGGGTGACGGTGGCGCATATGTGCGATCGTGTGCGCGATTTGCAGGGTCCACTGGTGAATCCATTGGACTATGTGATTTGAGCAGATTTTTCT
This sequence comes from Pedosphaera sp., assembly GCA_022451065.1. Taxonomy (GTDB): domain Bacteria; phylum Verrucomicrobiota; class Verrucomicrobiia; order Limisphaerales; family UBA1096; genus UBA1096. The sequence continues at coordinate 6,809 of JAKUOU010000019.1, forward strand.
AGTCATCTTGGCCAAGTACAGTTGGGTGACCGGCTTATCGGTTAACAGTGGTATCAGATCGCTGCTTCTCGCTGCAGCGGCTTGGCTTTGTTTATCCAATGGCGTACCCGCCGTGGAACATCCGGGATCAGCCCTTATCGAGCATTACTGCTTCGATTGCCACGATTCGGATACGCAGAAGGGGGAGGTGAATCTAGAGGCGGCGCTGGGGGCCAAGCCGCTGGTCAAGAATATCGATTTGTGGAGAACGGTCATCGCGCGGGTCGAGAACAGCGATATGCCGCCCAAGAAAAAACCGCAACCCAAGCCGGAGGAGAAAAGGCGGTTGCTGAATTGGCTCGACTCGGAAATTAACCACTTTGACTACAGCCAGGTTGACAATCCTGGTTATGAGCCGGTTCGTCGACTGACGCATATCGAGTTCAGCAACACGCTGCGCGACCTGCTGGGTTTGGACCTGAATTTGGTTGCTGATTTCCCGATCGATCTTAGTGGAACAAGCGGGTTCGAGAACAGCGCGAACACCCTCTTTCTGCAGCCAATTTTGATGGAACGCTATCTTAGCGCGGTTGACAAGGCGGTTGAAGCGGCGGTGCCGCTGGATAGCAAACCGAGCGCGGACTCGCCCGTTTTTGTCGCTTGGCCAAGCGGGAAGATTTCTGAAAGAGAGGCAGCGCGGAAAATTATCGACCGCTTTATGCTTCGTGCGTTTCGGCGGCCACCGACTGAAGATGAGGCGAAAGAACTTCACGGGGTTTATGCTCGTTCGCGAAAGGCGGGTGAAAGCTTTGAGATGGCAATCCGCCGAGCACTTGGGGCCGCCTTGGTTTCACCCGCGTTTCTGCTGAAGTCGGAAATTGTCCAGAACACAGATGAGTCGTATCAGGTCAGCGACTACGAACTGGCCTGTCGGCTGTCATACTATCTTTGGGCGAGTATGCCCGATGACGAACTGTTCCAACTCGCCGCCGAGAAGCGCTTGGCCAAGCCGGGGGTGCTCGCGGAGCAGGTCACCCGCATGCTTGCCGATCCCAAGGCGGGAACTCTGGGTAGCGTATTTGCAGCGCAGTGGCTTGGCTTTGACGCGTTGGGAGTGCGCGTGCGGCTAGATCCCATTGACAATCCTTGGTGTACCGACACGTTGATGGCAGCGATGAAAAAGGAGTCGGCGATGGTTTTTACAGCACTTGTTCGGGAGAATCGTCCGCTGAAAAACCTAATCGATTCGAAGAATACTTTTGTGAACGAGGAGTTAGCCAAGTTTTACAAATTGAAAGGCGTTAAAGGGACGGAGATGCGTCGGGTGTCGCACACGGACAAACGGCGCTACGGTCTCTTTGGCCAAGCATCGGTATTGGCGGTGACCTCATCGCCACATCGTACGAGTCCGATTCGCCGTGGGGAGTGGATTTTGAGTTCGCTACTCGGCACGCCGCCGCCGCCGCCGCCGCCCGATGTCGGTGAACTGGACGAGGAAATTGAGGAAAACCGCAAACTCACTTTCCGCCAAAAACTTGAGATGCACAGCAAGGATTCACGCTGCAACTCCTGCCATCGTGAGATGGATCCGCTTGGTTTTTCTTTGGAAAACTACGATTGGTTTGGTCGGTGGCGAACCAAGAGCCGCGGCCGCACGATTGATGCCAAGGGCAAACTGCCGAGTGGCACAGAATTCGAGGGACCGGTTGGTTTACGCGAGGTGATCCTTGCTGAGAAGTTGGACGACTTGGCTCGTCAGGTGATCCGTAAAATGCTTTCCTACGGGCTTGGCAGGCAACTCGAGTATTACGATGAGCCTGCAGTACGTAAAATCCTCGCGACGTTCAAAAAAGACGGTTACCGGATGCAAACACTGGTGCGTGAGGTGGTGAAAAGTTACCCATTTCAGTTCCGCAAAAACCGGGTGGAACCGGACAACGAATCGAAGGAAGTAGTGAAAAATGGCTAAATCTTGGCAAATCTCTCGAAGAACCGTGCTTCGTGCAGTGGGCGCAGCTGTGACTCTGCCATGGCTTGAAGCGATGCAGCCGCTGTCGGCGTTGGCAGTGACGCCGAAGCGGCCGAAGCTGCGTGTTGGTTATCTTTATTTCCCCAACGGCGTGGCCAAGGGCGGTTGGGAACCTGAGAAGGTTGGGGGCGATGGCGAGCTTTTGAAACTGAACAAGTGGATGAAGGACCTCGAGCCATTCAAGGAAGACATTTTGGTTGCTCGAAACATTTGGACGCCACGCGGCAATGGTCACGGAGCCGGTACGGCGACTTGGCTGACCGGGGGTTCTTATAGCGGTTCGCGCGTGAGTGCTGGAGGCGCGTCGGTCGACCAGATTATCGCGCGTCAGGTTGGCAAAGACACGATGCTGCCGTCTCTCGATATGTCGATGAAAGGTGAGGGCTATTTCTCTAATAGCTTGCCGCGCAATACCATTTCGTGGGTAGGCGAAAAACTGCCGGCGACTCGTGATACCAATCCACGGACAATCTATGACCGGATGTTTCGCAAAGCCAGCGATGGTGTCACTGACAAGGGCGTGATTGACTTGGTCAATGGCCAAGCAAAGAGTTTGAAGCGGCGCGTTGGTCGTATAGATCAACAAAAGATTGATGAGTATTTGGAGTCGCTTCGTGCAGTTGAACGCAGGATGGAGTTTGCCGAAAAACAAGCCGATAAATCCGCGCTTTCCCAAGTGAAAGGGGTGGAGTTTAAACGACCTCAGTTGGGCATTCCGGATAGTCACGAGGATTATATGCGCACCATGATGGATTTGATGGTGCTTGGCTTTTGGTCGGGAGCAACGCGTGTGGGTTCGTTGATGTTGGATCATGGGCAGAGCAACCGATACTTTGATTTCATTGATGGTGTTCGGGGCACTTGGCATGCGCTGTCGCACTACCGCGATATCAGTGGCAAAACAGAGGATGATGACGGCGTCAACTCTTGGAAGACCGTTTCTGAAAAACGCGACATGTACAATGTGATCACCGCCTGGCACAATCGGCAGTTTGCCTATATGCTCGGTAAAATGAAGAGCATAGACGAAGGCAATGGCACGCTACTCGAAAACTCCATGCTCCTTTACGGTTCCAGTCTTGGGGACGGTCATGCTCACGGTGAGGAGAATCTGCCAGTGGTGTTTGCAGGTGGCGGTGGTGGCACGATTAAAAATGGTCGATTCCTCAAATACCGGAAAAACTTCTCTCTCTCAAAATATCATTTGGCGACGATGCAACGAATGGGTGTTGGAGTGGAGGAGTTTGCCGACGCGGAATCGCCGATGAGCGGCTTGACCAAGGATGTTTAGTTCGTTTTTCACATGAAGAAACTGATAGTTCCCGTTTTGACATCGGTGTTTCTGGCCGGTTGTGCGACCTACCAAAAGAGTGCCGATATCCCGATCATCGACACGCACATTCATTTGTACGACACCAACCGGGCGCAGGGCCTGCCTTGGCCACCGAAGGACGACAAGGTTTTGTATCGACCGGTACTCACCGAACATTTCGACAAGGTGTCGGATGAGAACGGTATAAACGCCACGGTTATCGTCGAAGCGAGCAAATGGATTCCAGACAACCAGTGGGTGCTCGACTTGGTGAAGCACGATCCAGATCGTTACATCGGGTTGGTCGGTAGCCTTGAAATTGGAACACCGGATTTCAAAAAGCACCTGACCGAGTTGTCGAAGGATGCGCGTTTTGTTGGTATTCGCATGCGCGAGAGGCCCGGTGGCGATAATTTCTTTGAAAACGAGGCAGTGTGGAGCGATCTCCAGTTGCTGTCCGACATGAATCAGACGCTCGATGTTTTGATGTTTCAATACAGTCTTGATGACGTTGACATGATCTCCAAGCGTTTGCCCAAGTTAAAGATTTTGATAAACCACGTGGCTGGGGCAGACATTGAAGGTAAACCGGCCGATCCGAAATGGATTGCAGCTGTCCAAAAAGTGGCGAAGAACCCAAACGTAAACTGCAAAATCTCCGGCTTGTTCCAGCAATCACACCGCCGGCCCTCTCCAAAGAATCTGTCCTTCTACAAACCAGAACTCGATTTGTTGTGGAAGGCGTTCGGCGAAGACCGTCTGATCTACGGCAGTAACTGGCCGGTGACCATGCGCGGTGGCACCTACGGTGAATACCTCGCAGTTGTGAATGGGTTCTTTGCGGATAAGAGCCGTGCAGTCCGAGAGAAATTTTTCTTCAAGAACGCTCTGAAGTTTTATGGGCTTCCAGCACTGAAACGCTAATTTAGTTCGGCTTCGAGGTCGGACTGGATTTGTTTGAGCAGCGCTTTGTCAGTTGGCTTTTTCCCGAGGTCGGTTCGGACGTAGAATGTATCGATTGCGGCGCCCTTCTCGGTGCTGATGCGCGCCACATGAATACTCAGTCCGTGTCGAGTGAGTATTTTGGATATGCGATGCAACAGGCCCAACCGATCCTCGGACTCGACCTCGACGATAGTACGCGACTTGGCCGAGTGGGTGTCGATGCGGATGCGTGTTGGCAGTTGCCATTCTGCTGATGTGCTGGGCTTGGCCAATGTTTCGATCTGTGACTCGAATTCAGGCGACTCGTCGGACAACAGCGCCTGGGTGATCAACTTTTTGAATGTGTCGCGTTCTGGCCGCTTGACCAAGCCGCCGTTTCGGGCGTTCAGGACAAAGAAAGTGTCGATGATGATCCCATCACCTCGCGAAAATACCCGCGCACTCAAAATGTTCAGACCCGTTGCGGCCAACGCCCCAGAAATCGTGGTGAAGAGCCCCGGCCGATCCCATGTGCAAATCTTCACCGAGGTATAGCCACGTGCCGGCTGGTTGTGCCAGGCGATGATTGGCTCAAGCACTTTTGTGCCGGTGCCGTTGACCACTCGCTTGAGGAAGCGATTGACCTGCGTGAGGTCAATATGAATATGCTTCAGGGAGTGGGTGCGGAAATATCGCGGCGTGAGGTGCTCGAAGTGGGCCTCGAGTTCCTCGCTGGAAATCTTCAGCGGCAACTGTTCGTGTGCCTCCTGCTTGAGTTTAGCCAAGTGCTCTGCCTCAGCCTTTTTGTAATCTTTGCCACTGGTAAGACGGCGACCGGCAAGGTGGTACAAGGTTTTCAGCAGCGTATTTTTGAAATCGTTCCACAGGTTGTCGCTGGTGCCCAGTGAGTCGGCGAACGTCAGCAGGGTGAGCATGGCCAGGTTTTCCTCGTCCTGAACTGTCTTGGCGAACTGGTGAATAACCGTCGGTGAGTCGATGTCGCGCCGCTGCGACACCTCGGCCATGAGTAGGTGGTTCTCGACGAGGAAATTCAGCCTGGCCAGGCGGCGCGCATTGAGTCCAAGCCGCGCGCCGACTTTCTGGCACACCAGCATGCCGTCCCTGACGTGGTCACCGCTTTCCATGCCCTTGCCGGCATCGTGCAAAAACAGGGCCAGATAGAGCAGGTACGGCAGGTCGATGTCCTGCAGGATGTGGGTGTAGTGTGCGAACGGCGGCTTGTCCGCGTCCCAGATTTGGTCGAGTTTCTCGAGGCAGACGAGCGTGTGCTCGTCCGCCGCGTAGGCATGAAAAAACTCGTGCTGCACAAGGCAAGTCATGCGGCCGAACTCGGGGATGTAGCGCCCCAGCAAGTCGACCTCGTGCATGGCGCGCATAGCGGGGGCGACGTTGCCACGCTGGTTGAGAATCTCGAGAAATGTCTCATGGTTTTCGGCGTCGTGAATGAATTCGTCATCCACCAGCGGGGCGTTGTCGCGCAGTAGCTGCGTGAGGTCGGGATGAAACTCAAGGCCGCGCTGTTGTGCATACAGAAATACACGCATGAGTCGTCGCGGTTGATCCTTGAAAATACGCGATGAGGTCGGCACCAGTTCGCCGTTGATGATTTTAAAGCCATCGATCGACTCCTCTTTTTTGCCGCCGCCAAACAGGGTGCGAAACGAAGGCAGACGATGGATGTTCTTGGGGCGGAGGGCCAGGCGGCGCTCGACCATGCGGGTGATGAGGTGGATCGCCCGCAGGTGCGTGTATAGATCGCGCATCAACTCCTCGAGTCGGCGCGCCGGTGAACGGTTCTTGTAGCCAAGATGCCAGGCGACCCTGGGTTGGAGCGCCTTGGGCATGTCGTCCACCAGTCGCGTGGTTTGATAGTGCAATTCGTTGCGGGTGCGGAGCAGGAAGTCGTAGCCGACGTCGAGTTGCATGCGGTTCTTCGGGCGGATCATTCCCTGAGCCTCGAGTTGCTCTAGGGTGCGCGTGCCGTACTTGAAGTGGGTCATCCACAGCAGATTTTGGTAGTCGCGCAGGCCGCCGCAGCCGTTCTTGATGTTCGGCTCCTGCAGCAGGGCGGAGTTGCCGAACTTCACACGGCGCTTGTCCTGGTCGCCGATGCGCATCTGCAGGTAGTCATCGACATGGTTGCGGACGCACTTGGCCTCTAGTCGCTTGCAGAACCGCTCAAACAGCGCGGTGTCGCCGGTAATGAGGCGCGATTCGATCAGCGACGTCTTGGTTTTCATGTCGTCGTTGGCGATGTTGACCGCATCCTGAATGTTGCGCACCGAGTGGCCGACCTTCAGGCCGAGGTCGTAAAGCGTATAGATCAAGCCGCCGGTGCCGGTGAGCTTCTCTAGAAGAGGATGCCTGTAGATGCGGGTCAGGCTCGGCGCCGAGCCGTTGTGCAAGATCATGATGTCGATGTCGCTGTGAGGGCTGAGTTCCTCGCGCCCGTAGCCGCCAATTGCGACGAGTGAAACCTTGAGCTTGCGCGCGTTGCCGGGCAGCTTGAGGCTTGCCAGCGTCCACTCGAACAGCGTCCGGAGCAGTGTGTCGATCATCCGCGACCGGCCAAGGCACACCTCGCGACCGCCGCCGCCATCACGGTGCCACTCCTGAAGCCGGGCCGATTCTGTCTTTAGATACCGCTTCAGTCCCGACAGTTCCCCGGCAGGGGTGCTGTCATTGGGGATGTCCATCAACTCCGTTGCGTTGGGTTGGTCTGTAGCGTTCTGCGGCACGTGGCGGGAGTCTAGCCGCGCTCGGCGGTCGAAACAATTCCGCTTGGCCAGGCGCTATTTCCTTCACTCGTAACCTTGCCGCTTGGCCAAGCGTAACTTAGATTTTTGCTGTATGGTTGACAGGAACGATCCCGATGTGGCCCTGATGTTGAGGGTGAAAGGGGGAGACTTGTCGGCCTATGAGGAATTGGTGGAGAAGTTTAAGCAGCCGGTGATGAACCTGATTTACCGGCTGATCAACGACCTCGACGAGGCGGAGGACATTGCTCAGAACGTCTTTATCCAGGTCTGGAAAACCCGCGAACGCTACGAGGTGGCCAGCAAGTTCACCACCTGGCTTTTCACCATCGCCCGCAACCTTGGTCTGAACGAGATTCGGCGGCGCACGCGGCATCCGGCCGACTCACTGGATGAGCCGCGTCCCGACAACGAATCCCAGCCGCTGCGCGTGGTGGAGGATGCCGCCAGCCCGATCCCTGCTGATGCCACTCTCAGTGCCGAACTGTGCGCCAAGGTCGAGGAGGCTCTGATGGATCTGCCGGAGAAACAGCGTACCGCGCTGCTGCTCTGTCGTGAGGGCGGTGTCAGCTACGAGGAAATTGCCGATGTGATGGGCGGAATCTCTCTGACGGCAGTAAAATCGATCATTTTTCGAGGCCGTTCGGTGCTCAAAAGCCGCCTGAAACCGTACCTGAAGTCAGGCGAATGGCAAAAAAAATGACCCGATGGCAAAACTTTTGTGTGACCTTGGTTTTTAAGGAAAGGCGATAATGAACCAACCCGAGTTTGAGAACCTGTTGCAAACGGTGCACACGCGTGACTTAACCGATGCCGAGTTGGCCAAGCTGGAGCATTGGCTGGCAGCGAACCCTGACGAGCAGGACGCGTGGGCAGCACTGGACCGTCTGCTGGTCGCGCTGCCTGATGCCCCGGTGGCGACCAATTTCACCGCTCGCGTGCTGGACAAAGTCCGCCGAACCGAGGCCACCCGCCAGGCGCTTGGCCAAGCGTGGTGGCGGAAGCTCCTCGCCCCGCAATTTCGTCCCATCCAAATCGCTGCCGCAGCGGCGCTCGCGATGGTCATCGGTGGCGTCGGCTACCAGTCGCACCTCACCCTGAACCGGGCGGAGATGGCTGCAAGCCTGCATGAGGTGGCAGCCATCGCCGAGATGGTCCCCGGGTTGTTGAGTGACTTCGAGGCCATCGAGGCCATCCAACAGGCCGACCCGATCGACGAGGAACTCTGGGCCGCCCTTAAGTAACCCCATGAAATTGCGAGTCACAGTTGCCCGCTTGCTACTTCTGCCGGTTCTGGCGATGGGAGCCACGACCGGTGCGCTGGCTGTCGACTCGCCGTTTGCCGTCTTTAAAAAAATCGTCTTGCTGCCCAAGACCGAACGCGAGGCGGCGGTGGGTGAGTTCAAGATTTCCTCCAAGCGTCATCGCGAGCTTTTGCAGGCCAAGGTCCACGAATACGCCGCCATGACGGAGGCCGAGCGCAATCGCAAGCTCGATGCGCTGGATTTTCGCTGGCACCTGATGCCGCTCATGAAAACGGCAAAGGCCGATCGGGCCAAGCGGTTGGCCTCTGTGCCAGAGCGATTCCGTACCGACATCGAGCGGCGGTTGATCGGCTGGGACAAGCTGGACGCCAAAGTCCGCGCTGATCTGCTCAGGAACGAATCGTTTTTCCGCTATCTATCCAGTTTTGGACGGGGCCGCCAGTCCCGTGTCGCGCTAACGAACCACATGGAAAAAATGCCGTCCCGTCTGCGTCAGGGGCTCGATGGGCGCATCACGACCTGGCGCGAAAAACCGAGGACGGAACGCCGACGGATAACCCGCCAGTTTCACCAGTTCTTTGATCTGCCCAAAGCTGAACAGGAACGCGCCTTGGGCCACCTCACGCGCAAAGAGCTCGCCAAGATGGATGCCACCCTTGATCAATTCAAGGCCATGTCCCGCGCTCAGCGGGAGTTGGTCATGCGGTCGTTTGAAAAGCTGGCTGGCATGTCCCAGGCTGAACGCGCCGGTTTTTTCCGCAACACCGAGCGCTGGAATGGCATGACCAATGCCGAGCGAAAAAAGTGGCGGACTCTCGTGACACAGATGCCGCCGCTGCCGCCTGGTTTCGGGAATGAGCTCAGGCCACCGCTGCCACCCGGCCTAGTGGATGAAAGCGTGCCAGTTCAGACTGTGGTCACCAACACCATTCGCTGAACGGCGCAATGGATCCCGTTGCCTTCAAGATCGGCGGCTTTGCAATCTACTGGTACGGCATCCTTGTGGCCGGTGGTTTCCTCGCCGGGCTGTGGACAGCTAGCCGCCGGTGCGTCTTCGACAAGCTTGACGGCAAGGTTATCTCCGATCTCGGTGTGTGGATTATCATTGCAGGGATGCTTGGCGCCCGGGCAATGCACGTGATCACCTACTGGGATGATCAATACGCCGGCAGTCCGCTCTGGCAGGTGCTCGATTTTCGGAGCGGCGGGCTGGTGTTTTACGGCGGCTTCATCGGCGCTGCGATGGCGGTGATTCTGTACATCCGGCTGCACGGTAAACAGCCCTTCTGGAAAATCGCCGACGCCTTTGCCCCGAGCATCCCGCTTGGCCACGCGCTGGGCCGCTTGGGCTGCCTGATGTTCGGCTGCTGTTTCGGAACCGCATGCGACCTGCCGTGGGCCATTCAATTTCCGGCGGACAGTCCAGCCATCAATGCACTTGGCCATGCGCCAACCGACGCTGCGCACTCGTTGCATGTCCACCCGACGCAGGTTTATTCTGCGCTGTTGAACGTGGCCCTCTACGGCGGCCTAGCCTGGTTGTATCGGCACAAACGGTTTGACGGCCAGGTGTTCGGCCTTTACCTCGCGGGCTACTCGATCAACCGCTTTGTCGTCGAGTTTTTCCGGGGTGACTACCAGGTCGAGCAACTGTGGTTTGGCTGGGTCAAGCCGGGGCAGCAACTCAGCCTGTTTTTGTTGCCTATAGGCATCGCGCTGACCATGTGCCTGCGCCGCCGATTCATGGCCGAGCGGCAGGCTTGAGTTGGACTCCTTTTTGACTTTCTCAAAATGAAAACAATGACTCGATTCATTTTTGAAGTGGCCTTGGCTGGCGCACTTACGGCTCAAGCCGCCGACAAGATCAAGACGACCAAGGGCGACCTGGAGGTGCATCCGGTCAGGCATGGCACAGTGGTGTTCAAGTGGAACGGCAAGACAGTTTTTGTTGATCCGGTCGGCGGCGCCGCATCGTTCAAGTTGTACGGTACGCCGGATCTCGTGCTGGTAACCGACATCCACGGCGATCACTTCAACAAGGATACCCTCGCGGAGATTGTGAAGGAGAAGACGGTCGTTATCGCTCCCGAGGCCGTGGCTGCGCTCGCGCCGGAGGGGCTAAAAAAAAGCATCACCACTTTGGCCAATGGCGGGTCGATGGAGAAACTGGATGTGAAAATCGATGCGGTGCCAATGTACAATCTGACGCCAGCACGGCTGCGGTTTCACAACAAGGGTCGAGGCAACGGCTACGTGATGACTTTCGGCGGCAAGCGAGTGTACGTGAGCGGCGATACGGAGGACATCCCGGAGATGCGCGCACTGAAGAAGATCGACGCGGCGTTTGTCTGCATGAACCTGCCGTACACGATGACGCCAGAACAGGCAGCTGACGCGGTGCGGGAGTTCAAGCCGAAGGTGGTTTACCCGTACCACTACCGGGGCAGCGATACGGCTAAGTTTGAAAAACTGGTCGGCGATGCCTCGGAGGTGCGACTCCGCGATTGGTACAAGAAATAGCGCTTGGCCAGGTAGCTAGTCTTCGACATCGAATAGGATTTCACGCGGCTCGGCGCCACGGTTGGGGCCGACGAGTCCGCGATCCTCTAGCTCGTCCATGATGCGGGCGGCGCGGGTGTAGCCCAGACGCAGCCGGCGTTGCATGAGCGAGACGCTAGCCTTTTGCTCGATGCGGATGATCTCGATGCATTGCTGGACGATTTCCTCGTCCTCGTCGATGCCGCTGCCACCGTTACCACTTTTGCCATTCTCAGGCCCCTCGAGTTGGCGCTCCATTTCCGTGTCGTAACATGGTTTGGCCTGAGTGTTGACGATTTCGACAATACGGTTGATTTCCTCATCCGTGACAAGGCAGCCCTGTGCGCGGCGGAGGTTGGCCGTGCCGGGCGGAAGGAAGAGCATGTCCCCCTTGCCTAATAGTTTGTCGGCACCCATGGCGTCAAGGATTGTGCGGGAGTCCACCTTGGCCGCAACTTGAAAGGCAATACGGGCCGGGATGTTGGCCTTGATGACGCCGGTGATGACGTCAACACTGGGTCGCTGCGTGGCGACGATGCAGTGGATGCCAGCGGCGCGGGCCATCTGTGTGATACGTGCGATGCTGTTCTCCACATCGTTTTTGGCCATGAGCATCAGGTCCGCCAACTCATCGATGATGACAACGATGTAACTAAGCTTTTCGGGAATCTCGACGTCATCCTCCCGTGGAATACTGACTTCCTGATCCATCTCGACGGCAAAACCTTCGCTTTCGTCAAGCGGCAGTTCCGCCTGATCGGTCTTGGGCGGCTTCTTAATGGTGCGGGAATTGAAACCAGCGATGTTGCGGGCGCCGACCTTGGCAAAAATCTGGTACCGCTTTTCCATTTCGTTCACCACCCACTTGAGGGCGAGAATGACTTTCTTGGGATCGTGCACCACCGGCGCGGCGAGGTGGGGGAGGCCGTTATAAATCTGCAACTCGACCACCTTGGGGTCGATCATGACGAAGCGAAGTTCCTCCGGTGTAAAGCGGAATAGAAGCGATGCGACCATGGAGTTGATGCAGACTGATTTACCCGAACCAGTGGCGCCGGCAATGAGCAGGTGTGGCATCTCGGCCAGGTCGGCGACGATCGGCTTGCCATAAACGTCCTTGCCCAAGGCAAGGGGAATTTTTGCCTTGGAGTTCCTCCATTCCGGCGACTCGACGATGTCGCGGAACAGCACCTTGGTCTTGACAAGGTTGGGGACCTCGATACCAACAGTGTTGCGGCCGGGCACCGGGGCGAGGATGTTGATTCGCTCAGCCTTGATGGCGGCAGCGATGTTATTGGCCAAACCGGTGATTCGCTCAAGTTTGACACCCGGGGCCGGATGCAGTTCGTAGCGGGTGATAGTCGGCCCCTTGGTGATGTCCCCCTCGTTGACCTCAATCTTGAACTGCTCCAGGGTGTCCTTGAGTAGTCGGGCATTGGCAAGAAGTTGTTCGCGGGTCTCGGTGGGGGCGCTCGGCGCATCCGGCTCATCGAGCACCTGTGACTTCGGCAGCTTGTAGCCGTCGACCTTTGGTGTCTTGGCCACAGCCGTCGGTCCCTTGGTCTTGGCTAGGCGCTTGGGCAATTTGAGCTTGGGTGGTGCGTCGGTCTCTTTCTCCTTCTCCTCGTCGGGCGGGATTTCGTCTGGCTCCGTCTGGCCAAGGACATCGGCGGTGTTGGCTACCTCATGCTCGGTCGGTTCGCTTGATTCCTCCGATTGAGGTTCCTCAGTGTCGGGCGTATCGGTTTCGGTGGTTTGCTCCTCGGTGGACGCTTTGACCTCCTCGGCCGAAATCACCTCGCCCATCTCGACTTCGTCCGGTTCCGGTTCTGCTTTCTCTTCTGCTTTCTTCCGGCGCTTATTGCCGGAGACGCTCAGGTCGCGAACGGTCGGCTCGGGGATCGGCTTGAGGTCGGCGCCGATGCCTTGGTCTGCTTCCAATTCCGCGGCAGCTTGGCCGATCTCCTGCTTGATCGCCTTCTTCTGCCTGGCCAGATCGCGCTCGAGGCGTTTGGTTTTGCGTTTGATTGTTTTTTGGGAAGGGCCGCCGGTTGCCAAGCCGGGATCGGCCCGGCGTTCGCGCCAGTTCTCCCACGTGTCCACTGTCCAGTGCCAAAGCTCAACCGGCTGGAGGTTGGTCAGGAAATAGAGGCTGGAGAGCAGCAGGGCGGAGTAGATGATGGTCGAGCCGATGACACCAAACCATTGGAACAGAAAATGAATGCCCATCCCCAAAATACCGCCCAGGCTGGGCATGCCTTTATCGTCGATCAGGACCTTGAATCCATCCTTGTAGACCTCCAACAGGCCCATAACACTGACCATGTAAACCAGTGCGGCCACCCAGCCCTTCCATTTGTGGCGCAGGTGATCCAGGTACGGCGTGACGAGACTGACTCCGAATATAATCAGCAAAAAAGGGATCATGTGCGCCGCGTAGCCGGTCAGAAAAAAAGCGATATGGGCGGTGCGTGCCCCCGCTGTCCCGATGGCGTTCTCGGGTGGATCGTTCGGGGGTGTCTTGTTCGAAGCGAGATCGCCCGCATCAAACGTTTGGAGTGCCAGCAACAAAAGAAGGGCGCCGGTTAGCAACACGATCCCGATGATGGGAAACGCCCAGGATGGAAGAAGTTCGGATGACTTGACCCTGCGCAGCACGGGCCGGAGTGTAATGGCTTAGCTATCGAAGAAAAAGCGTGTAGTGGCAATTTGTTTTTGGCGTGAACAGAGGTTGCCTTTCCGGCGGTTTCCTGTTTAATTCTTTGCCGATGAAATTTTGGTCCGTTTTGGGGCGGGTTTTGACTCTGGCAGCGCTGGTTGTTGGTGCCATCGGCTGCAATCCAACGAGCGGGAGCCAGTCCCGGCTGGAGGACGACCCCGATTTTGTCCGGGGCAAAAGCCGCCTGGCCCGCAAGAATATCGACGGGGCGGTGCTTTCCTTCCGCGAGGCGCTCGCAAACAACCCGGGCAACGCCGCCGCCCATTTCGAACTTGGGCTGATTTTTTACGAGCCCAGCAATGAAAAAAACAACTACGTCTCGGCTTGCTATCATTTCCAGCGGCATCTCGAGTTGCAGCGGGACTCCCGCCACGCCGGCAACATTGAGGGGTTCATCAGGGCTTGCAAAAAAGAGATCGCCAAAGACATCGCCATGGCGCCAATCCCTCCCTCGGAGATCAACGCCATCCACTCGCTGCGCACGCAGTTGGCCAAGGTCAGCAGCGAGAATAGCCATCTCAAGAGTCAGGTCCAGGCCATGCGAGGTCGTTTGCAGCAGGCCGGCAAAGTGCCGGAGGTCGCCGTGGCGGCCGGTGGTTCGCCGCCCTCCGTGAAACCCAGCAATCCGCGCACGCCACCGCGGCCCAATTACGGCAGCCGATCCAGCCAAACCCGGACCCACACGCTGAAGCCGGGCGAGAGCCTTTACAGTATTTCCCGGCAGTACGGCGTCCCGTTCGCAGTCCTCAAGGCCGCCAACTCGCGCCTGATGCGAAACTCCCGCGACCTGAAGCCGGGGGTAACTGTTTACATCCCGCCCAAGCGTACCCCGTAATCTAACGCCGTGCGTCGGTTGGCCTTTCCAGTCATCCTCCTGTTTTGGCTGGTGATGAATGCGCTCCTCTGGCGCGCCGAGTATGGCGACACCGGCCGCGGCAGCCGCGTCTCCAACGACATAGTGCTCGACAAAATCTTCAATGCACCCGACGCCTCAAACCTGCGGGTGTCCCAAAACGGCCGGTCGCTTGGCTTCATCCGTTGGGAAATTATCCCCGATGAGGTTTACTTCGGCGGCACCAATCAGCCGGCCGGCCGTGTTGAGTCGATTATGGGCTACAACCTCGTGCTGGATGGACGGCTCAATGTCGAGTCACTGCAAGGGAAGTTGCGATTCACCTTACGCTCAATGCTGGATGCCGGTCTGGATTGGCAGAGCGTCAACACCACGATTGATCTGCCGCCGAGCACCTGGGAGTTTGCGGCGTCGGCAACCAACCGGATGCTGACTGTGAAACACGATGGGGTGCTTGGCCAATGGGAACGTACGACGCCGCTTGGCGAATTGCGCAACCCTGTCGCATTGGCCGAGCAATTCGCTGGGCCGCTTGTTGTGCCGTTGCTAAAGCCGTTGCTGTCGCCCAGTGTCCCGTTTGGTCAAGCGGCCGGCGAGCCGATTGCGCTGGGCTTTGATTGGGTTGCCTACAACGACGCCGTACGGTTTGGCAGCACGCGCGTCCGTATTTATCGCATCGAGGCCAGCCTTCCCGGCGATCGTGTGGTGACGATTTTGGTGAGCCGCGTGGGCGAGGTTTTACAGGTTAAATTTCCCGGTCAACTGGAATTCACCAACGAAAACATCCCACTAAAAAAAAGCAGCTTAAAATGATCGAAATCGATCAATTAACCAAACAATTCGGCGATTTAAGGGCTGTCGCTGATATCAGCCTGACCGTGCCAGCAGGGGAGTTTTTTGTCATTCTCGGCCCCAACGCCGCAGGGAAAACCACTACCATCAAGGTCATGGCTGGACTGATGAAACCGACGAGCGGCTCGGTGCGGATTTGTGGATTCGACATCAGTGCCAGCCCAATCGAGGCGCGCCGCCGCATGGCTTATGTGCCGGACTTTCCCTTCCTCTACGACAAGCTCACGCCGACTGAGTTTTTCCAGTTCACCGGCAAGCTGTTCGGGATGGAGGATGGAGCGATGCAGGCCGAAGCCGAGCGCCTTACCGGGAGGTTTAACCTCGGCGAATTCCTAGCTAAGCCGATCGAGGACCTTTCGCATGGGACCAAACAGCGCGTGGCTATCGTCTCCGCGCTGATGCATTCGCCGGAGGTCGTCGTGTTCGACGAGCCGATGGTCGGGCTCGACCCGCATCACACCCGCGTTCTCAAGGACATTCTGCGCGAACAGGCCGCCGCCGGCGTGACGGTGTTTGTCTCCACTCATCAACTCAGCGTTGCCGAGGAGATGGCAGACCGCATTGGCATCATGCATCAGGGCCGACTCGTCGCTGTCGGGTCGCACGAGGAACTGCAGGCAGCGAACCGGGATAACACGCTCGAGTCGATTTTCCTGGCGCTGACCACTGACAACGCATGAACGGCGCGAAGCCCATTTCGCATTGGCGACTGTTGGCCAAGGTCAACCGTATGCAAAACTGGCGGCGGCTCAAGTCGGCGGTAGTGCGTTCACGGCTGCATGCATCCCTCATGGGCCTGTTCGTCGTGGGCTATGCCTGGATGGCGTACTGGCTGTTTCACAAGGGACTGCAATTTACTTCGGGCTTTCCCGGTCTGGGGCCGGTGCTGATCGAGCGGATGATGTTCCTGCTGTTCGCATTCCTTTTTTTGCTGCTGCTGCTCAGCAACGTCATCATCAATTTCACCAACCTGTTTCGAAACAAGGAAACCCAGTTCCTGTTGTCGTTGCCGGTGCCGCGCCAGGTCGTTTACCGGTGGAAGGTGTTCGAATCCGGCATCCTGGCGTCGTGGGCGTTTTTGTTCCTGATCGCGCCACTGGTGGCCGCGTACGGCGCAATCTACAATGCGCCGTGGCATTTTTACCTTGTGACGCCGTTGTTTGTGGCGTTGTTCGTCGTGCTGCCGGCCATCCTCGGTAGTTGGGCGGCGCTGGGACTGGCACGCTGGGTGGATCGGCTGGCGTTTCAGGTGGCCGTCGTGCTGGCGGTGATCGTGCTGATTGTCGTTGCCAGCTCGTGGTTGCAGCCGGAGACGGTGACTGACGAGATGCTTGAGACACGCGTACTCGATGTCGTCGACCGGCTGCTGGCGCGCACGCGATTTTCATTGTTCCCGTTTCTTCCAAGCTACTGGGTGTCGAGCGGGATCACCCAGTGGGTTGAGGGCGCGTTAATGGGTACTTTTTTCTTCGGCTTGGTTTTGCTGAGCCACACGCTTTTTTTCGGCTATCTCGCCTCGACCCGCACGGGCGGTATTTTTTACGGCGCAGTCTCGGCGGTGAACAGCCGGGGAGGAGGAACAGCGGTCGGCTGGAAATTTTGGAAACACAAACCGGCGCTTGGCCAGACGGCGTTCGCTCCCAGGCTACTCGACCGCCTGGCCAAGCTAATGTGGTGGGGCCGCGGCGACACGCGGGCGCTGATCGTGAAGGACATCCGCACCTTTTGGCGGGACGCAACACAGTGGGGTCAATCGCTTATTCTGCTTGGCCTGCTGATCGCGTACATCGTGAACCTACGACACTTCTCTCACCGGCTGACCAGCGACTTTTGGATCGACCTCACCTCGTATCTGAACCTCGGTGCATGCGCACTGAACCTTGCCACGTTGACGACGCGGTTTGTGTTCCCTCAAATCTCGCTCGAGGGCAAACGCATCTGGATCATAGGCATGGCACCGCTCGGGATGCGCCGCACGCTCATGGCCAAGTTCCTATTCTCCACCGCCGTGTCGATGGGCGTGACGATGGCACTTGTGGGGGCGTCGTGTGCGATGCTTTCAATTCCACCTGGGCGCGTTTTATACTTCACACTGACCATCGGCGTGATGGCGTTCACCCTCAACGCGCTGGCGGTGGGCCTCGGTGCGGTGTACCCGAACTTCCGCGAGGATAATCCGAGCAAGATCGTCAGCGGTTTTGGCGGCACGCTCTGCCTTGTGCTGAGTTTCATCTACATCGTCGGCATGCTTAGCCTGATGGCGGCAACGTCGCGCTGGGCATTCGGCGGCAGCTCGGCAGTGGAATTCTGGCTCGGGTGGGCGGTGTTTCTTGGTGGCTCGTTCCTGCTCGGCTGGCTGCCGCTACGGGCCGGTATCCGCAAAATGGCCAGTGTGGAAATCTAGCCGCTTGGCCAAGCGCGGGTCAGTCTTTGGCAGGACGCCAATCGATGAGTTTTAGCTGCACGGAGCGACGGCCGTTGAAGTCGTTGATCTGCGGAGCGACGGCGACGTCGAAGGTATCTTTCGGCTCGTCTTCGGGCTTGAGGTTCCACGCAACGACTTCGCAGGCATCGTGATTATCGGTCACCCAAAACTTGGCGTGTTGTTTGTCGCGCCCCATGCGGTAAATGGGACTCGATAGGGTGAGTTCGGGAACGAGGAGTTGGATCTCCGGATTGCCTTGGCCAATCGGCTCGAGTTGGCTCATTTCCTCGATGTGCATGAGTGTCAACTCTGAGAGGTCGGTCCCAGCGTCGAGCTTGAGCGGTGGCTGGAACATTTCAGGCGTGATGGTTTTTTTGGCGATCTCATTAATGCGTTCACGGAAGGCCTCGAGCCGGCCGGGCTTGACGGAGACGCCGGCGGCCATGGCGTGTCCGCCGTGGTCATTCAGAAGGTCGTCGCAGCTGCGCATGGCCTCGGCAAGGTCGAAGCCCTCGATGCTTCGGGCGGAGCCTTTCCAGCCGTCACCGTCGCTGGCGAGGATGAAGGTGGGCCTGTAGAATTCGCGCATGACGCGGGAGGCGACGATGCCGATGACGCCGAGATGCCACTCCATGTTGCCCTCGACGATGACAAAATCCTCCCCGGGGTCGAACCGCTGGCGGACGCTCTCCACGGCCTGTGTGGAGATGTCGCGCTCGATCTCCCGGCGTTCGCGGTTGTAGTTGTCGAGGGTTTCGGCGGCTTTATCGGCCTCGTAGCGGTCCTTGGCGATCAGGAGGTTCAGCGCTGCATCCGGGTTGTCCATCCGGCCGGCGGCGTTGAGTCGTGGGCCAAGGTGGAACCCGACATTGAACACGGTGACCGGCTTGGAGACATTGGCTACTTTCTTGAGGGCGATGAGCCCAGGTCGGGTGGTTTCGCCGAGCTGCTCGAGGCCGGAGTGGACTAGTTTTCTATTCTCACCGGTCAACGGGACGAGGTCGGCCACGGTGCCAAGCGCGACGAGGTCGATGTATTGCTTGAGGTCGAGGTCGCGCTCCTTTTGCAGCCCCTCCTGGCGGCCGCGCTTGACGAGCGCGTGCGCGAGCTTGAAGGCGAGGCCAACGGAGCATAGCTCCTGGAAGTTCGGGTAATCGTCGCTGAGCTGGGGGTTGACCATGGCGAACGGCTCGGGCGGCGGTGTGCTGACCTGGTGATGGTCCAGCACCAGGACATCGATCTTTTTGTCATTAAGAAACTCGATGGCCTTGACAGCGGTGGAGCCGCAATCGACGGCGAGCACGATGTCGGCCTTGAACTGCTCGAGGCATTTCTCGAGGGACACCTCGCTCAGGCCGTAGCCGTCGTCGAAGCGGCCGGGGAGGTGCGGCTCTACCGCCCAGCCGAGCTCGGTCAACACCTCCACGAGCAACGCCGTGGAGCTGACGCCGTCCACGTCGTAGTCGCCATATATCAACAACCGCTCGTTGTTTTCTCGTGCCTTCCAGAGCCGCTCGATGGCGGCATCCATGTTTGGAATCAGGTACGGATCGGCCAACAACTTGAGCCGTGGGTTCAGGAACTCGCTGACTTCGGCCTTACTGGTAACGCCCCGGTTGACGAGGCATTGGGCCATGAGCGGCGACAGCGGCAGCTCGCGAATGAGTTGGCCTGTTAAGAGCGGTTGTGAGGGTGCGAGGCTCCAGCGATATTTCACGCTGGAATCCGAACCCTCCTTGATGTCCGGATCAGTTGGTCAGGGTTATTGTTCATACAACTAAAATTGTTCGCGGCGGCGTTTTGCCACGCGCCTGGCCGTCACTCTTTCCCGGCATCTTTCCCGGTTCCTTCCGGTGCCAACACCGAGGCTACGATGGACAGGCCAAGGATTGCTCCGATGATGCCGAGGACGGCGTCGTGGTTGCCCTCAAAGTTCAGCCAAGCTGGATGGCCTTCCCAAAGGACGACCAGCATTTTGAACCCGATGAACACCAGCACCAATGCCATCCCGTGTTTCAGGTAGCGGAAGTGCCGAAGCAACCCCACCAAGACGAAGTAGAGCGACCGAAGACCTAAAATAGCAAACACATTCGAAGTGAAAACGATGAACGCCTCGGTGGTGATGCCGAAGATGGCCGGGATGGAGTCCACCGCAAAAATGAGGTCGGTCGTCTCGACCATGATCAGGCACAGGGCCAGCGGCGTGAGGGCGCGGCGGCCATTCAGCAGGGTGAAAAAGTGTTGTCCATCATACTCTGTTGTAATCGGATAGATCTTTCGGGCCAGGCGGATGACGATGTTTTTTTCTGGCTCCACTTCCTCGTCGCCGGCGAAGAGCATCTTGATGCCGGTAAATAGCAGGAATGCGCCGAATACGTACATAATCCAGTGGAACCGCTCGATCAGTTCCGCCCCGGACAGGATCATCACCCCGCGCATCACGAGTGCGCCGAGGATCCCCCAGAACAGCACGCGATGCTGATATTCCAGTGGCACACGGAAGTAGGTGAAAATCAGCGCGATCACGAACACGTTGTCCATCGAGAGCGACAATTCCACCACGTACCCAGTGATGAAAAGCGTCCTGTGGGAGTCCTTCCATTGTTCGCCTATCATTACTGGTGCCAGCCAGAAGGCGAACGCCATGGCCATCGAAAACCAAATAGTCGTCCACATCAGCGCTTCACCGAAGGCAACAGCTCGCGGTTTGCGGTGGAATACACCGAGGTCGAGCGCGAGAAACACCAACACCGCGCCTGAGAAGACGAGCCAGATCACCGGGGGGACGGTTAGTGTAGGATCAATGGCTGCGGTGAGTGTCATGCCCGGTTTCATTTCGGGTTGCGCTTGGCCAAGCGCGGCTTATACCCGGAGTAGTCTTAATAGGAAAGCCGGCCGTGGGCTTATGCTGGCGCTCTTCAGTAAATCTGGCCAACCCTCACGCCTCCGAGGTGGAAATGCTGTGCTGGGTGATCACGGTCTCGTCGGCCAGCTTCGGCTTCTCCCCCTTGTTTTTCCAGAGCACGAGCGAGCCGGCGATGAAGATGCTGGAGAACGTGCCGGTAACCACGCCGGCTAAAAGCACGAAGGCAAAGGCATTGATTGCGCCGCCGCCGAACAGGAACAGTGATCCCGTCGCCAGCAGGGTCGTGCCGGAGGTGATAATCGTGCGGCTCAGTGTCTTGCTGATCGCGCCATTCATGATCTCGGTGAACGTGCCCGGCAAATTCAGTTTCAAGTCCTCCCGAATGCGGTCAAAGATCACAATCGTGTCGTTGATCGAGAAGCCGATGATCGTCAGCACGGCCGCCATCACCGGCGCGCTCAATTGGCCCTCAAAAATGAAGAAGATGCCCAGTGTCATCAGGACATCGTGAATGATGGCCAGAATGGCACCCAGTGCGAACGAGAACTCATAGCGGAACGTGACGTAAACAAGAATGGCAAACAGGGCGATCAGCAGCGACTTACTGGCGCTCTGAAGTATCTCATTACTGATGCTCGGGCCTGTACGCAACTGGCTGACCTTCTTAAACTCTGCGTCGGCGAACTTCTCGGTAAGCGTCTTGTAAGCTTGTTCCCCCTTGCCAAAGCCCACCGTGACCTGAAGTCTCTCTGTTTTCCCCCCGCTTGCAGCCTGGTACTGGATCTGACTGTCTTGGCCAATCGCAGCGCGCAATTCACCAGTAGTTTTCTTGGCGGTGAACTCCAATGTTATCTGGTCGCCGCCCTTGAAGTCCACGCCCATGGCATCCGAGCCCTTGTTGATGCCGTACCCGATCCCAATCGCCACCAGAATCCATGAGGCGACAAAGGCGTACTTTGCAACGCCCATGAAGTTGAGTTTCGGCTGTTCCAGCAGGCGCAGTCCCTGGCCGGTACCAAAGTTCCTGAACAGATCAAAAATCAGGCGTGTGACCACCAATGCGGTGAACATACTGGCACAGATGCCGACGGTCAGAGTGACACCGAAGCCCTTCACCGGGCCGGTGCCCATGGTCATGAGAATTACCGAGACGATAAGCGTGGTCAGGTTGGCGTCAATGATCGTGCCGAATGCCTTGCTGTAGCCGGTCTCGACCGCTCCCTGCGTGCCCTTGCCAGCCTTGAGTTCCTCCCGGATACGCTCGAAGATCAGGACGTTGGCGTCGATGGCCATGCCGATCGTCAGCACGATACCGGCGATACCGGGCAGTGTCAGCGCAGCATCGAGGTAGCACATCACGCCGATCAGGATGAACAGGTTCAGCACCAGCGCGAAGTTGGCCACGAGGCCGGAGAACCAGTAGTAGAGCAGCATGAACACCGCTACGGCGATCACGCCGTACAGCGCCGCGTTGAAGCCGCTATTCACCGAGTCCTCACCGAGGCTAGGCTCGACACTCATCTCCTCCTCAATCGTGAGCGGAGCCTTGAGTGGGTTAAGTAGCGCGTTGGCGATGGTGGCCGCCTCCTCCGAGGTGAAGTCCCCCGTGATCTGTCCGTTGCTGGTGATGCGATCCTGCAGAACCGGGGCGGACAGCAGCTTGCCGTCGAGAATGATTGCCATCTGCTTGCCGATGTTTTCCTGCTGGGTTAACCGTCCCATTGCAGAGGCTCCTTCGCTGTTGAAGCCGAAAAGAATCATGGGCGACTGGGTCAGTGGATCGCGGGAGGGGTAGGCGCTGGTGATGTGTTCGCCCTTCAGGCCGTATTCGTTTTCGATCTCAACCAGCACATCACGGGTGAATTTGTCTCCTTGGGCGTCTTTTGAGGTGTAGGCGTATTTCTTATAGCCATCAGGAGTGATTTCGTCGGCGATCAACCTATCGGAATTCTGGTGAACGAGGGCGAATTCCAGAAACGCAGCCTCGGTCACCAGTTTTTTGGCTTTCGCCTGGTCAGCCTCGGACAGCCCGGGCAACTGGATCATGATCTTGTTGGCTCCCAATGGCCGTATGTCCGGCTCGGCCACACCGATGGTGTCCACGCGCCGGCGTAGCACCTCCACGGCCTGGGCGAGTGCGCCGCCGCCGGCAGCATTCTCTAGCTTGTTGGTATCGATCGCCACGAGGAACGACGAACCTCCTCTTAGGTCCAGCCCGAGCTGAATTTGTCCGGCCACCTGTTTCTGGAGTTTTTGCAGGACAAGCCGGTTGTCGGGGACTTGGCCACGAAATGTCATTTTTGGGAAATTGTAATTGGTCAGCACCAGGCCGGATGCCTCCACAGCTTCGTAGAGCGTGCCGAACTCATTGCTGTTTTTGTCATCGGCGTCAAAGTTCGCATTAGCCGCCTGCAATACTTTGTCGAAGTCCGCGTCCTTGTTTGTGGCTTTGCCAAATTGTTCGATCAATTTTCCGGGCTGATTCCAGAGCGGGTACATCTCGGTCCATGCCCAGCCTAGGATGAGCAGCAATAAAAGAAATCTCGCTAGGTTGTTTCGTTTCACGATATTGGCTTACTTGTTATCCTTTAAATCCGACTTGTCTTTGATTACACGCTCGATGGCGTATTTCTCCACCTCAAACTTGCTCTCGAGTGAGCGGATCGAAACGGTAGTGTCCTTGACAGATTGGACGGCGCCGACCACGCCGCCTCGGGTGACCACAGAGTCGCCGGACTTGAGCGAATCCACCATTTTCGTATGTTCCTTGGCTTTTTTCTGCTGAGGCCGAATGAGCAGGAAATAGAAGATGACAACCATCAGGATCATGGGAACCATCAATCCCGTTAGGCTGCCTTGTGGTTGCGGTTGACCCTGCGCCAGCAGAATCAGTTGTGTGGGGTCGTCGCTCATTTCGGCTCTCAACAAAAGGGCGCGAACTCTAGTGATCGGTAGGTCGATTGCAAGCGTTTTTTGGGCGTTTTTCGCATTTTTTAACGCTTTTTTGCCTCTGAGGAAGCGTAGCCAATTATGGCCTGCTATAGAGCCATGCCTTGAATAATAGTCGACTTTTTGTAGTGTCGGCAGGTCTGCTTATGACTTTTGACGGGGGGTTTTTTCGACGTTTGGCCACGCTTGGACTGGTTTGGGCCGCTGCATGGCCAAGTGGCTTGGTGTTGGCTGAGCCGGATGGGATCGAGTTTTTCGAGAACCATATCCGCCCTTTGCTGGTGCAAAACTGCTACAAGTGCCACAGCGAAGAGGCCGGTAAGGCCAAGGGCGAACTGTTGCTCGACACCCGTGAGGGCCTCCGCAAGGGCGGCGACTCTGGCCCGGCGATTGTCCCCGGCGATCCCAAGGCCAGTCTATTGATCCAGGCGGTTTCGTATAACAACGCCGACCTGCAGATGCCGCCCAAGACCAAGCTCTCGAGGGACCCCATCGACAAGTTGA
This sequence comes from Pedosphaera sp., assembly GCA_022451065.1. Taxonomy (GTDB): domain Bacteria; phylum Verrucomicrobiota; class Verrucomicrobiia; order Limisphaerales; family UBA1096; genus UBA1096. The sequence goes on from JAKUOU010000019.1 coordinate 30,801, forward strand.
TTCAATGGATCGCGATGGGCGCCCCCGATCCCCGTGATGGCAAGACCGCGAACATCACCGATAAGGCCGCATTCGACATCGCCAAGCGCAAAGCCGAACACTGGGCGTGGAAGCCAGTACGGCGCGACGTCCGGCCGCCTCCGGTTAAGCCGGTAGGTAGCGCGGTCTGGGCTAACACCGATGTGGACCGGTTCATCCTCGCCAGGCTGCAGGCAGCCGGGCTTTCCCCCAGTGCACCGGCGACTCGACGCACGCTCGTTCGCCGGCTGCACTTCGATCTCATCGGCCTGCCTCCGACTCCGGAGGAGGTTAAAGCGTTTATCAATGACACCTCTCAAAACGCCTACGAGACTCTCGTCGAGAGGTTGCTTGCCTCGCCGCATTTCGGCGAACGCTGGGGGCAGCATTGGCTCGATTTGGTGCGCTTTGCCGAGACCCGCGGTCACGAGGCGGATTATCCGATTCCGGAGGCATACCGCTATCGCAACTACGTTGTCCGCGCTTTCAACGCCGACGTGCCGTATGACAACTTAGTGGTCGAGCATATCGCCGGCGACTTGGTGGAATCTCCCCGCATCGACCCGGCTACGCGCTGCAACGAGTCCGCGCAGGGCGCCGGCTTTTGGCATCTGGGCGAGGCTACGCATTCACCGGTCGATATTCGTGGTGATGAATGTAACCGTGTGCATAATCAGATTGATGTTTACTCGAAAGCATTCCTCGGCATGACCTTGGGGTGTGCCCGCTGCCATGACCACAAGTTCGACGCCATCTCGACACGGGACTACTACGCTTTCGCCGGCTACTTGCAGAGTTCCGGCTACCACTTGAAGGATGTCTCCGACCCGGCCGCGCAAACTGCCGCCCATAACAAATTGGCCGGGCTCCGTGCTGACAGCAAGGCCGGCCTGCTTAATGAGTTTGCGTCGCTAGTCGAAATCAAAGTGAGCCGTTTGGTAGATTATCTGCCGATCGCCACGGAAATTCTCCGCAACATTCCCGAAGGCAAAGATGCCCCCAAGCCGGGCGACTATATCGCCTCGCACTCGACCGTGCAGGAAGCGGCCAAGGCGAAAAACCTCCAACCGGAAAAACTCGCCGCCTGGATCTCGTACCTCGACAAGGCACGAGGCAATGTCGCTGATCCGTTGCGGGGCTTTACGCAGGCCGCGATTGGCCAAGCGCGCGCCGATGCGTTGGCGGCAATGCAAAAACTCGAGGCGGACACTGCGGCACAGGTCAAGTCGATCAAGGTCAACGTCACCATTGAGGAAGGCGAGCGCAACTACGTGAAGAGCGAGCGCGACTGGACCGCCGAGGACATGATAGCCGATTACCGCCGCGCACAGGATCCGGAGGAATGGCTCACAGGTGGAAGGCAATTCGGAGCCGGGCCGATGGCGGGTGGCACACCGGTCTTTGGAGACAACACAAGTCAACCGATAAAGGAGTTCAATGAAAATGGAGCAGCCCGCAGTGACGGATTAAGCACGCACTTCACTGGCATCATTCGCACCCGCACATTCGGCGTGAACGGCGACATGCTTTGGTATCGCTACAAGGGGAAGGCGGATGTTTTTCTTGCGGTCAATTCACACCGGCAAATAGCCGGGCCGTTGCATGGGATCGTCCGGCAGAAACTTGACAGCAAGGGCGACGAGTGGAAGTGGCATGGCCATCGTGTGCGCGACTACATCGGCCATCGCGTGCATGTGGAGTTCAAAGCCAAAGGCGAGTTTGCGCTCGAGCGGGTGCAGTTCGGGGACAAAGAGCCGCCGGTGGTACGTCCTGCCAATTCGCGCCTGACCAAGCTGCTTGAAAGCGATGGCGACTTGGCAGCAGGTTTGGCCAGGGTGCTAAAGACTGCGGCCAATGATTGTGCCGTTGGCCAGGCAGATCGCGAAACGGCGCAATTACTCAACTGGGTGATTCGCCACGACAATCTTCTCGAAAAACCGGCTGATCTTGGCGAAGCGACAGCGAAGTTTGCCGCCTATCACAAGGTCAAGTCCAACATTGAGCGAACGATTCCCGGCGCGGTTTGGGCACTGTCGCTGCTTGACGGGAATGGCGAGGATGAACCAGTGCTCGTTCGAGGGAATCACCGAACACCGGCTCAGGAGCTGGTGCCGCGCTCCTTCCTAGAGGCGTTGGGCGCGACTGACCGGCCCCAGCGCGGCAGCGGTCGGCTTGGCCTGGCCAAGCGGATGATCGACCCGGGTAACCCGTTTGTTTCGCGTGTGGCGGTAAATCGCATTTGGCATCACCTGTTTGGCCGCGGCATTGTTGAGACGGTCGACAACTTTGGCGCGACCAGCAAGCCGCCGACGCACCCGAAACTCCTCGACTATCTCGCGTCGCAAATCATGGTGAGCGGCTGGTCGGTAAAGAATATGATTCGGCAGGTTGTGCTCTCGAGCACGTACAGGCAGTCTAGCAAACCGAACATGGCCAGCGCCAGGGTGGATCCAAACAACGCTCTGCTGCACCGCATGCCGATCCGCCGGTTGCAGGGGGAGGTGATACGAGATCAGTTGCTGGCGATCTCGGGTCGCATCGACAAGCGACAATTTGGCAAGGGGCCGATGGTGCACATTACACCGTTTATGCGGAACAACCGTAGTCCGGGCGGCAGCGGTCCAATGGACGGCGATGGGCGACGCAGCATTTACGTCGAGGTACGCCGTAATCATCTAGAACCGATGTTGACCGCGTTCGACAAGCCGACGCCGTTTACCACGATTGGCAAGCGAATGGTGTCGAACTCACCGGCTCAGCCGCTCATCATGCTCAACAACGAGTTTGTGCATCAGCAGGCCGCTATTTGGGCTGATGCTCTTTTAAAGACCGGCAATGCCAATACCGGCGAGTTGGTAAACCGCGCGTATCTGCAGGCGTTCGGACGTGAACCGGAGGCTTGGGAGACCGGGGCCGCGGTCGAGTTTGTCGAGCAACAACAGAGGGCTGCCGGAGGCGATTCACTGAAGCAACCACTTGCCGATCTCTGCCATACGCTATTCAACGTTAAGGAATTTGTTTTTATAAACTAAGCCATGGACCAACCAACAATCGCTCAACGCAACCCGATTATACAAAAGATTGGGCCCGGTACTTACTGGTGGTGCACTTGCGGCAGGTCAGCCGGCCAACCCTTCTGTGACGGTTCGCACAAGGGAACATCCTTTGGTCCCGAGAAAGTTGAAATCACCGAGGCTAAAACCGTCGCGTGGTGCGCCTGTAAGCACACCTGTGATAAGCCTTTTTGCGATGGATCCCATTCAGGTTTGGGCAATGACTGAGCTTATGCTTCATCCGTTGATTTAAAATGAAAATGCACAGCGAAGGATGCCGGAATTATCTGCCACTACCGATCAGCCGGCGTGAGATGTTGGGACGCTGCGCCGGCGGCTTTGGCGCAGTGGCGTTGAGCAGCCTTTTGGCTGATCCGATTTATGGTAAGTCGAGTTCGCCGTTTGCGCCGCATAAACCGCATCACGAGCCCCAGGCGAAGAACATCATTTTTCTCTACATGGACGGCGGCGTGTCGCAGGTCGATTCCTTTGACCCAAAGCCTCGGCTTGACAAGGATCACGGCAAACCGTTTTCGGCGAAGATCAACCCGACTCAGTTCGACAATATCGGCACCACGTTCAAGTCGCCGTGGGCATTCAAGCGATACGGGCAGTGTGGCCTCACCGTCAGCGACATTTTTCCATACATTGGCGCGATGGCCGACGAATTGTGCGTCGTGCGCTCCATGACTTCAAAATTCTCCGAGCACAATAGCGCGAATTTTTTTCTGCACACCGGCTTCGGCGTGCAGGGCCGGCCGAGCATGGGTGCCTGGATGAGCTACGGCCTGGGCGCGCAGGCGACCGATCTGCCGGGGTTCGTGGTGCTCAACGGCGGTCTGGTGCCGTCCGGTGGCTGGGACAATTTTGGAAACGGATTCCTGCCGGCAAGCCATCAGGCCACCGTGTTCAAGACCGGCAAGGAACCGCTGGCTGACATTCGGCCGCGCGAAAGCCGACTCGGAACGCAGGAGGCCAAACTCGGTCTGCTGAACAAGCTCGACCACGGCGTGCTCGATCGGCTGGGTCACGTTGACAAACTTGAGTCGGCGATCGCCAACTACGAGATGGCATACCGTATGCAGGCTGCCGTGCCGGAGTTGATCGATATCAAGGGAGAGACCGAGGCAACCCGCAAGCTTTATGGTCTTGAGGCCAAGTATGAGCACACGCGCACGTTTGGGATGCAGTGCCTGATGGCCCGACGCCTCGTGGAGAAGGGCGTGCGATTCATCGAGTTGACCTGCCCGCGTATCGGTGGCAGTGACCGCTGGGATGCTCACGGTGGGCTGTTGAAGAACCACGGAGACAACGCCCGTGCCACCGACCAGCCGATTGCTGGCCTGCTGCGCGACCTCAAGTCGCGCGGCATGCTAAAGGACACGCTGGTAGTCTGGTCCGGCGAGTTTGGCCGCACGCCATTCGCGCAGGGCAGCAACGGCCGTGACCATAATCCATACGGGTTCACCATCTGGATGGCCGGTGGCGGGGCCAGGCCGGGCATCACCTACGGGGCGACCGATGAGTTCGGCTACCACGCGGTGGAAAACAAACTCGAGATTCACGACATGCACGCAACGATGCTGCACCTGCTGGGGATGGATCACAAAAAGATGACCTACTTCTTCGACGGCCGCGACATGCGGCTCACCGATGTCCACGGGCACGTTGCGCATGACCTCGTCGCCTGATCTGCGTTTATGCCGGGTGTTTCCATTGTAATTGTCGCTGCTGGTAGCGGCAGCCGGATGGGGCGGGGCGACAAGATGTTTCTCGACATCGCTGGTCTGCCGCTGCTCGGGCACACTTGGCGGCGGTTTGATCTGTTATCCGAGGCGGACGAGATCATTTTGGTTACCCGAGATGACGTGCGGCCTGCATTGGAGGATTTGGCCAAGCGCATCAACGCGCAAAAGCCGTGGCAACTCGTCGCCGGCGGAGTGGAGCGGCAGGACTCCGTCTGGAACGGTGTCAATGCCACCACCGCCGAATCGGAGATTATCGCGATACAGGATGGCGCGCGACCGTGCACGCCGTTGGCCGCTATTCAATTGGCCTTGGTTACGGCTCGTGAAATGGGTGCGGCCGTGCTTGCCAGACGCATGGCTGACACGCTCAAGCGCGGCGATGGCGAGGGACAAATCGTAGGGACGGTGGATCGGGAAAATCTTTGGACCGTGCAGACACCGCAGGTGTTTCGGCGGGAGATCATTCTCGCTGCCTTGGCCAAGGTGCGAGACGAGGGTTTGTCAATCACCGACGACACCGCCGCCTGCGAAGCGCTTGGCCAATCGGTGAAACTGGTCGAGTGCGACCAGCCAAATCCCAAGGCGACCACACCGGCGGATCTGCCGTACATTGAGTCGCTTCTGGCGGAGTGATCAACTCCCCGCGCCGAGCAGCTTGATCAGCGCCGCGTCCTTCTCCGGGCCGGATTGGAAGTCGAGCGCGCGGATGTAGCGCGGTTTTTCCTCCTCTGCGGTCTTTTTATTGAGTAGGATTTTCACCAAGAGGTCGGGAGTCTTGCTGGAGCGCGAGCGCCAGACGATGTCGCGGCCGGCCGGCGTGTCCCAGTTGCTGCCGACTGCTTCGAGCCAGGCACCAAAAAACTTGTCCTGCTGGCGGTCCAGTGCGAGGCCAAGCGCCTCGAGGTACCAGCGATCTGCGCCGTCGTGCTGCTGGGCGAGCTTGGCCCAGAGCGCCGGGGTGGCCGGCGAGTCGTTGTGCCGCAGCGCAATCGCGCATTCGCGGCGGACAGCCGGATCCTTGTCGCTGACCAGTTGTTTTACTAGCGGAATCACATCGAAACCGCGCTCGCGGGCGATGCGTAGGCCGGTGATGCGAATGTCCGGGTTGGCATCCTTGAGTGCCGCGCCGATGTACTTTTTCTCCAAACCCTTGATGCGGGCGAGCAGGTGCAGCGCCCGGGCGCGCAGGCGTTGGTCGTCGCCATTCCAAAGTTTGCCCAGCGTGCTCTCGGCCTTTGCGCCGACTTTGTTCAATTGCTGCCAGCCGATGTAGCGCGCAGCCATGTTCGGCGAGGATAACATGCTGAGCGCGGTGCGTTTTTTCGGAATCGTGTATTTCGTATTCTTGCCTTTGGGTGTGAGACGGTAGATGCGACCTGTCATCTGGCCTGGCTTGTGGTCGGTCATGTGGTGGCCGCCGACGTGGCCATCGTGCCAGTCGGCAACGAGCACCGATCCGTCCGGCGCGGTGCAGACATCCGACGGGCGATACCACGGATCCTTGCTTTGCAGCATGTTGACAATCTTGCCCTTGTAGCCGGCGCCGCTCTTGGTGACCGGATATGCACGAACCACGCGTGGTCCGGGGTCGCAGTGCATCATTTGGCCTTGAAAAGTTTTTGGCAACAAACCGCCTTCGTAGATGGCAATGCCAGTCGGTGAACCCTGTCCGGTTTGCAGGAGGTTCGGGATCACGCCTGGATCGTTCTGGTGCCAGTGCATGGACGGCACGTCCTTCTCTTGGTTGGTGCGCTTGGTGCGCCAGCCGCGTCCGGTCAATTCGTCGGTGTAACCGTAGTTTCCGAATTCCATCACGAAGTTGATGCGGACACCTCGGTTGCCATCGTCGTCGTTGTCGGACTGCCAGATCGTACCGAATGAGTCCACTGTGACTTCGAAGTTGTTGCGGAAGTTAAACCCAAGCGTTTCCACCTCGCTGCCGTCGAGGTTGCAGCGGAACACCAGTCCCTGCCGATACGGTTTGCCGCGGCCGTTCACCTCGTTGCCGGCCTTGTCGACGATGAACTTTTTGCCATCGGCAGTCTTCAACTGCCCGCCGTTGTTGCCGACGTTGAAATAGAGCTTGCCGTCCGGGCCAAACACAAACGCGTGCGCGCCGTGGTCGTGATCCACTCCACCGATGCCGTTGAACAACACCGTCGGCGGACCATCGGCCTTGTCATCCCCGTTCTCGTCGGTGAACAACAACACCTTGGGCGAGCAGGAAATGATCACCTTGGTGCCGAGCACAGCGATGCCTAGCGCAGCATTCACGTCGTTGCCCTGGTAAAACGTCTTGGCCAAGTCGGCTTTCCCGTCGCCATCCGTGTCCTCTAGGATTCGGATGCGGTCGCCTTCCGGCTGTATCTTGCCCCACGGCTTGAACAGTCGGTAGTTGACGCCCTCGGTTACCCACACACGGCCCTCGGAATCGATGTCCATGTTGGCGGGATTCAGCAGCATCGGCTCGGAGGCGAACAGTGTGGCCTGCAGCTCGGGGTGGGGAATCAGCTGCTTGGCCTGCTCGGCGGCAGCGGCTGGGCCGTGGCGTTGCGCGGTTAGGTTCGCTGCCAGCAACAGGGCGGCGGCAACGGTTAGGGTTGATTTGATCCAGTACGATTTCATTGTCAAAAGTTCGTTAAATGGCTTGAGGTGCAAATGAAGCCACAAATCCACCCGGCGTTCAACCCATCGCTCACCGCTCGACTCCGCTTGGCCAAGCGCGGTACCCTGCCAGCGCCGATGTCGCCCGCTGTACAAACTGCTGACGCTCCCTTTTCCCATTTGAAGGATCTCGACTACTCGGTGGTGCAGCAGTGCATGCACTGTGGCATGTGCCTGCCGAGCTGTCCTACCTACGATGAGACAAAGCTTGAGCGGAACAGCCCTCGCGGTCGTATCGCCCTGATGCGCTCCATCGCCGATGGCGAACTCGAGGCCACCCGCGCGTTCGCCGAGGAAATGTACTACTGTCTCGGCTGCCTTGCCTGCATGACAGCTTGCCCGGCTGGCGTGAACTACGCCGAGCTGTTCGAGCATGCCCGTGCAGAGGTCGAGGAAAAGAAGGTCATCGACTCCATCTGGCGCAGGTTGATTCGCCGTGTCACGCTCAAGTGGCTGTTCACCAAGCATGCCCGCTTGAAGCTGCTCGGTCGGTTGATTCGCCTGTACAGTTCACTTGGCCTCAAGTCGCTTGTTCGTGGCAGCCGCGTACTTAAGTTGATGCCTAGGCGCCTGGGTGAACTCGAGGCCATGACGCCGGAGATACAGCCCAGGTTCTCCGATGAGCTCATTCAGTTGGAGACAACGGCTAGGGGTGAGAAACGTTATCGCGTGGCCATGCTCACTGGCTGCGCGCAGGATCTTATTTTCAGCGATGTTAATCGCGACACCGTCGAGGTATTGGCCGAGAACGGTTGCGACGTTTACACGCCACGCAACCAAGGCTGCTGCGGATCGCTGCACGCACATAACGGCGAATGGACCATGGCCCAGCAACAGGCGCGCATGATGATCGACCTGTTCCCGCCGAGTGAATTTGACGCCATCATCAGCAACGCGGCCGGTTGCGGTTCGCACCTCAAGCATTACCACAGCTTGCTGAAAGAGGACGAAAAGTACGCCGACTTGGCCAAACAGTGGGACGCCAAGTTGAAAGATGTTCATGAGTGGCTGGTGGAGACCGGCGTGCGCGAGCCAAGCGGCACCGCGCCTGGTCGAGCGCAAAAGGTCACCTACCACGAAGCCTGCCACCTTTGCCACGGCCAAAAGATCACTGCGCAGCCGAGGAAGATTCTTAAGGCGATTCCGGGACTAGAACTGACCGAGTTGTCGGAGAGCACCTGGTGCTGCGGCAGCGCCGGCATCTACAACATCACCCAGCCGGAGATGGCCAACAAGCTACTCAAGCGCAAGATCGAGCACATACGCTCAACCGGCGCGGAAATGGTGGCGATGGGTAATCCCGGTTGCTCGTTACACATCACCAATGGCTTGGCCAAGTGCCAGTCAGAAGTCCGCGTGGTCCATCCCATTACCCTCCTAGCCGAGGCCTACGGAAGAGAGGATAAGTAGATTTGCCGATTGATGGCGCCGCGCTGCAGAGAATTGGCTCATCAACTTCTCGTGCTTTTTTGTGGTTCACGGCATTTACCTGGGTGCACTTAATCGCTATTTTGGCGGTGTTCCGCTTTTTTTGGATGAAATTTTTAGCATCTTTTTTTGCTTTCTCAATCGCACTTGGCCAAGCGCATGGCGGGCCTATTTCGCCAGCCGAGTCGCTCAAGCAGTTTACGGTTTTTGACGACTTGGAGATCGACCAATTGCTGGCGGAGCCGCTGGTGAAGCAGCCGGTGTTCCTGAACTTCGATGAGCGTGGCCGAATGTGGGTGGTGCAGTATCAACAATACCCGCACCCGGCCGGTTTGAAGATGACCAGCCGTGACAATTACTGGCGCGCTATCTACGACAGAGTGCCGCCCGCGCCGCCCAACCACATTCGTGGCCGCGACAAGATCACTATCCACGAGGACACCGATGGCGACGGTGTTTTGGACAGGCACAAGACATTCGTCGAGGGCTTAAACATCGCGACATCACTCGCCCATGGGCGTGGCGGCGTGTGGGTACTCAACCCGCCGTACCTGCTTTTTTATCAGGACAAAAACCGAGACGACATCCCGGACAGCGCCCCGGTGGTGCACCTCGCCGGTTTCGGGCTTGAGGATACGCATTCGGTGGTGAACAGCCTGCGATGGGGGCCGGACGGGTGGCTTTACGGCGCGCAGGGCAGCACGGTGACGGCCAAGGTGAGGCGGCCTGGTTTCGATGAGAACGAGATTTTTTCCATGGGCCAAAACATCTGGCGTTATCATCCCGGCACGCGCCGTTACGAGGTGTTTGCCGAGGGCGGCGGCAATGCGTTTGGCGTGGAGTTTGACGCGCAGGGGCGGGTGTTCTCCGGGCACAACGGCGGCGACACGCGAGGCTTCCACTACGTGCAGGGTGGCTATCTGCGTAAGGGTTTCACCAAGCACGGATCGTTGAGCAATCCGTATGCGTTTGGTTACTTCAACTCGATGCCGCACAACAAGGTGCCGCGCTTTACACACAACTTCATCGTGTACGAGGGCGCCGGGTTGCCCGGGAAGTATCTCGGTAAAGTCCTCGGCGTGGAGCCGATACAGGGCCGTGTGGTGATGAGCGACCGCACGGCGATTGGATCGTCGTTCAAGACGCTCGACACGGGGCATCCGATCAAGAGCAGCGATAGTTGGTTCCGTCCGGTGGACATCAAGGCCGGGCCGGACGGCGCGGTTTACGTCTGCGACTGGTACGACGATCAGGTAAACCACTACCGAAATCACGAGGGACGGATCGACCTGCAGAACGGCCGCGTTTACCGGCTCCGAACCAAGGGCAGCCAGCCGATGGAATCGTTCGATCTGGCCAAGCTTCCCACGCCCGATCTGGTCGCGTTGCTCCGCCACAAAAACAAGTGGCATCGTCAACAGGCACTCCGCCTCTTGGGCGATCGCAGGGATGCCAAGGCCCTTCCGCTGTTGAAAACCATGCTGCGCGACGAGATTGGCCAAGCGGCGCTGGAAGCGCTGTGGGCGATCAATCTTTGCGGTGGGTTTAACCCGGAATTTGGCGGGGAGACGCTCAAGCATGCCAATCCCCATGTCCGCTCATGGACGGTTCGCCTGCTCGGCGACGAAAAAATCATGCCGGAGGCGACAGCTGGTTCACTCGTCCGCTTGGCCAGCCGCGAGCCGCACGTTGAGGTGCGCAGCCAACTCGCCGCCACGGCCAAGCGGCTGCCGGTCGGCCAGGCGATGCCGATCATTCGCGAGTTGCTCACGCACGATGCCGATGCAGGAGATATTTACCAACCGTTGATGGTTTGGTGGGCGCTGGAGTCGAAGACCGCCGAGCATCCGGACGAGGTGCTGGGACTGTTTGCTGACGAGTCGCTTTGGCAAAAGTCGCTCGTGCGCGAGCACATCCTAAATCGTATCATTCGCCGTTACACCAAGGCCGGCACTCGAGCGGATCTAGCGAGCTGCGCGCGGTTGTTCGAGATGGCTCCCAACGCTGAGTCGGCGAAAATCCTGATGGCCGGTTTTGAGCAAGCGTACAAAGGTCGATCCATGGCGGCGTTGCCAGAGCGGTTGATGGCGGCGATGGCGCGACACGGTGGCGGTTCGTTTGCGCTTGGTTTGCGACGTGGCGATGTCAATTCGGTCGATGAGGCGCTACGGGTCATTGCTAGCGTGAAGGCGGATAAGGTCACACGTCTGCAGTACACGGAAATTCTCGGCGAAGCGCCGAACGCGAAAGCGATCCCGGTTTTGCTTGGCATCGTGAAGTCTGAACCGGGCATCGATCTAAAACGTGCCGCGTTGGGTGCGCTCAAGCCATACAATGACCCACGCATCGCTGTTGAGGTGCTGGCTGTCTACGGGCAGTTAACCGATGGGTTACGCAAGGTTGCCGGCACACTCTTGGCCGGTCGCTCTTCGTCGGCATTGGCGCTGCTGCAAGCGGTGGGCGAAGGCAATTTGGCCGCCGACCTGGTCTCGGAGGAGGTGATTAGCATGTTGCGTTCGCACCGTGATGAACCCGTTGGCCAATTGTTGGCCAGGCACTTCGCCAACTCGGAGACGGACGCGTCCAGGCTGGATCAGGAAATCCAGCGCTTGGCCAAGGTTGTCACCGCTGAACCGGGCAGCCCATACGAAGGGAAGAAGCTATTCACCGCAAGTTGCGGGGCGTGTCATAGTCTGTTCGAGCAGGGCGGCCATATTGGCCCCGACTTGACGGCGTACCAGCGGGGCGATTTGGACACGATGCTACTGAGCATCATTAAGCCAGGCGCGGAGATTCGTGAGGGATACGAAAACTTTTTACTGACTACGAAGGACGGGCGCTTGGTCACGGGCTTCCTGGTCGAGCAAGACAACCGGACGGTGGTATTGCGGGGCTTGGATGGGCAGGATGTGACTATTGCCCGCGGGGACATCCGCGAGTTGAAAGCCCAGGGCGCATCGCTTATGCCGGCCGGTTTGTTGACGGCCTATTCCGATGAGCAAATCCGTCACCTGTTGGCCTATTTGCGAAGCACGCAACCCCTAAACAACTAGTGGGTTGCAGCAGTAACCGGATTTATCTCCTCCAAATTATCCGGCATTTCTAAAACAGTACTAAAGGGATTGGGGGTCATGCCAATTCTTCATCTCGACCCTAATCCAATAACAACCACGCGAACCAGCAGTCAGTACGGAATTTTTCCTGTTTTTCGCCCATTTACTCGTTTTTTTTCCAATATTTGCTAATCCTGCCCTATGCAGGAGTTTGGGGCGCAACTGGATCGTTTTTCCGCCCTGGATCAGGTCGTCGTTCCGGACTTGTGGCAGCAGGATGCGGTGCAACATCTGCGGGCCGGCCGAGATGTCGTCGTTCACGCGGCAACCGGGGCCGGTAAAACCTTCATTTTCGAGTTGTGGTCCAACGAGGGTCGAAATCCGGGTCAGGCGATTTACACCGTGCCGACGCGTGCTTTGGCCAATGACAAGCTGGCCGAGTGGAGGGCGCGCGGCTGGAACGTGGGCATCGCCACCGGCGACTTGTCGGAAAACCTCGACGCGCCGGTCATTGTTGCCACGCTCGAGACACAGAAAAACAGGCTCATAACTGGCGACGGCCCGAGGTTATTGGTGATCGACGAGTATCAAATGCTTGGCGACGCTGACCGTGGCCTCAATTATGAGTTGGCCATTGCCATGGCACCGCCGCAGACCCAACTCCTGATGCTCAGCGGCAGCGTGGCCAATCCCAGGCATGTTGTCGCCTGGCTGCAGCGCCTAGGCAGGCAGGCTGAGTGGGTGTGGCATGACGACCGTCCGGTGCCGCTCGAGGAGGTTTATGCCGGGATGCTCAACTATAATGTCCCGTCAGAGATTCGCGGTTATTGGCCGAGGTTCGCGGCCAAGGCGCTGGCAGAGGGGCTTGGGCCGATTTTGGTTTTTGCACCGCGCCGCCGCGCGGCCAAGGCGCTCGCCACCGACATTGCACGTAACCTGCCGAATCCCAACCCGCTGCAGTTGACGGCAGAGCAAAAGGATCTCGTGGATGATCACTTGGCCAGAATGTTACAGGCTCGAGTGGCGTATCACCACAGCGGGTTGAGCTACGGTGCACGTGCTGGAGTGGTCGAGCCCTTGGCCAAGGCCGGCCAACTGCGAGTCGTCGTGGCAACGATGGGCTTGGCTGCCGGCATCAACTTCTCTTTGCGCAGCGTGACATTGGCAGCCGACTCGTACCGTCGCGACCATTTGGAAGTGCCGATCCGAGCGGATGAGATTCACCAAATGTTTGGGCGTGCTGGCCGCCGTGGCATCGACGAGATCGGTTACGGTTTGGTTTCGAGAAATGAAATCCGAATTCGCGATGGCCATCCCTGTTTCCTCTCTCGCAATGGCATGGTCGATTGGGCGTCGCTACTGGGCCTGATGCATGGCGCGGCAGAGCAGGGGCGTGAGCCGTACACTGAGGCGGTTCGCGTGCAGGAACGGCTGTTTAGCACTCATCCAATCCTGCTCGGCATGGAGTTTGCGATGAAACATCCGGAAGTGCCTTGCGGCTTGGGCACCGACTCGGAGCGGGCGCGAAAAGCCCGAAAGCGAGTCCGTGAGATGCTAAACAGTCAGGGCGGCTGGGAGGCGTGGCCCAAGGCCAAGCAGATGCCGCTCAGCGAGGTGTTCGTTCCGAAAAAACCAAGCGGCGACAGAGAGGCGGACGTGCAACCGCCGCTTGGCCAGGCGCTCTTGCTGCGCCCGGCATTGATGGAGCCGGAGGTGCTTCGGAGAACCGGCGCGGGTGAATTGGTCCTTCTGCCGAGCGGTCAGGCGTACGGTCGAGAGCAGAAGGTGGCGGATCAACTCAACAATGAACGGCTCGACTTGGCCAAGTGGGTTCGGCGCCTGACCGGCTGGCGGATGCGCGTGGTGCCGCTGCCGCTCTGGCAAAAAAAAATCCAGCCGCTTCTCGAGGAAAAATTGGCGGCAAACCAAACGCCGGTGGAGCGGTTCCGCCGGGAGGACAACCGGCTCTTCGTTCAGCTACGCCTAGGCCACCAGGCTGTTCCCGCCCACGTCGATTTGAGCGGCGTCGCGCTATGGCGGCCACAGGAGCGGCAGGTGGTCAATCCGACCTGTTCTGGTTGTGGGCTGTACAGCGAGTGTCGTGAACTCAAGCCGGCCACCGGCGTGGCGTTGCTCTGGAAACGGCTCAAACTGGTTGAAGAGAACGGTAGCCCAACACGCCGGGGCCGTGTCGTCAGTTTTTTTTCGCAGAGCTACGGCCTGGGCATTGCGGCGGCGTTGGAGGATGAGTCGCTGCCGATCGACGAGTTGGTGTACGAGTTGGCCAACCTTGATGCTGGCTATCGTTTTGGCAATGAGGAGAATCGTTGGGAAGGGCGCATTCCCATCGCCTGCCGTGAGCGTTACGGCGATGTGACGGTGCCGGGGTATCTCGACGCCGGCTTGCCGCCTCGTTACGGCTCAGGTGCTGAGCAGGTCATAGCGGCGATGCATGCCAATCCCGCTGATAAGACCAACTGGGTGACCGATCTGCTGGGCGCTGGGGATATTGATCGCGCGGTGATCGAGTGGCGCAGTCTATTACGACAGATCACCCACGCGCCGGAGCTGGATTGGACGCGCTGGATAGAGCTGCGTGAACACGCCGGAACCCTCCTTGCCGAGACCGAGTCGCCCACGCTCTGCGAACTGCCGCCTCTTGAGCATCACCAGCAGGGCAGGGTGGATCACCACCTGAGGTTGAAGTCTTATTGAACGCAGACTAATTGCTGGCCTTGTTGTCGCAGGCGCCGCTTTTTTTCAACACGTCGCAGGTGGCTGAGAGTTGCAGTTTCTGCGACTTCACGGTGAATCCTAAATTTTGGCCAATCTCGTTCTCGATCGACTCGATTTGATCGCTGTCAAACTCCACGATTTTTTCGCAGTCCTCACAAATGAGATGATTATGGTTCGGGTGGTCGGAGTAGTTGGGGTCGTAGAATTTGTACGGCTTCCCGAAGTCCATCTCGTGCACGAGATCGCTCTCGGTGAGGAGTGGCAATGTGCGATAGACCGTTGCGCGGGAGACGGAGCGGTCTTTCTCCCGTGCCCACTCAAGTAGTTGTTCGGCGGTGAAATGTTCCTCAGTGGAGAACACCGTGTCGATTATGACACGCCGCTGATCGGTGATACGAAGATTCTTTTTCTCGAGGAAATCCATAAATTTCCTCTTGGCCTCCTCTCTCACTAAGGTCTGCACGGCGTGAATTGTTGCCCAGAACCGATATCAAGTCAATGAGACTAGTCTCAAAAACTTGCCAATAATCGCCGATTGTCGCGCCACCACCTTTCGGGCATCGTGTGCCGAACAGCTTGGTCAAGCGCTTGGCCAAGCGCGAGTTATGCCTGGGCAACAGACCAGCGATTCACCCGAAGTCAGCGTGGTGATGCCGTGCCTCAACGAGGCCGAGACACTAGCGGTTTGCATCCAAAAAGCCCGCGCCTGCCTCGCAGACAACGGTGTCTCCGGCGAGATCATCATCGCCGACAACGGCAGCACTGACGGTTCGCAGTCCATTGCCGAGGCTGGGGGGGCGCGCCTCGTCTCGGTCGAGGATAAAGGCTACGGCAGCGCACTGATGGGAGGGATTGCGGCGGCGGGCGGGCGGTTCGTCATCATGGCCGACGCCGACGACAGCTACGATTTCTCCGCGCTCATGCCATTCATCGAAAAGTTACGCGCCGGTTGCGACTTTGTTATCGGTAACCGGTTCAAAGGAGGCATCGCGCCCGGGGCCATGCCGCCGCTGCATCGTTACCTTGGCAATCCCGTTCTGAGTGGCTTGGGTCGACTTTTTTTCCTCTGCCCGGCCGGAGACTTACACTGTGGGTTGCGAGGCTTTTCGCGCGATGCATTCGAGCGTATGAAACTGCAAACGACTGGCATGGAGTTCGCTAGCGAGATGGTTGTCAAGGCGACGTTGCTTGGCCTGCGAATTGCCGAGGTACCGACGACGCTCTCGCCGGATGGCCGCAGCCGGCCGCCGCACCTGCGGAGCTGGCGCGACGGTTGGCGGCACTTGCGGTTTATGCTGCTATTCAGTCCGCGTTGGCTGTTTTTATATCCGGGACTCTTGCTGATGCTCACCGGCTTGGGTGTCGCCGGTTGGCTGTTGCCAGAGGAGCGGCAGCTTGGCGAGGCGACGCTCGATGTCCACACGCTTGCCTACGCGGCGCTGTCGGTGTTACTCGGTTTTCAGGCAGTGCTCTTCTCGCTGTTCACGCGGACGTTCGCCATTACGCAGGGCCTGATGCCGCCAAGTCGCTTGCTGAACCATCTGTACCGTTTCGTCACGCTCGAGACCGGGTTGGTGGTTGGCGGACTGCTGGTGGTTGGCGGCTTGGCGGGCTCGTTGGCTGCAACGCTTGGCTGGCAGAAAACCGACTTTGGCCAACTTGAGCCGTCGGTCGTGCTGCGCCAAGTCATCCCGTCGATCGTAGCGCTGGCGCTTGGCTTTCAAGTTGTGCTGGGTAGTTTTTTTCTCAGTGTGCTTGGCTTGAAACGAAAGGGTAGCGACGGGTGAAGAGGTTCGATCGAGTCCTTCGAAATTGGCGCATTCGCAAGGCTCTCCCGCATTTAGCCGAGGTTGAACGGTTACTTGACGTCGGCTGCGGCGACGGCGAACTGTTGCGGCAATTTGGGCGGAACGGCGTGGGAATCGATCCGCGACTAGCCAAGCCGGACGGCGTTCCCGGCGTTCAGTTCGTGTGCGGCAATTTCCCAGATGACTTTCCCGCCGTCGAGCCGGTTGATGCCATCACAATGCTCGCGGTGTTCGAACATGTGCCCAAAACCAACAAGCCGGCTTGGCTAAGCGCTTGCCGCCGTCTGCTCGCCGACGATGGCTGCGTAGTGTTGACCGTGCCGTCGCCGCGAGTCGATGCCATACTGGCTGTGTTGCGATTTTTTCGATTGGTCGATGGGATGATGCTGGAGGAGCATCACGGCTTTGATCCGGGCGAAGTGATGCCGCTGTTCGAGTCGGCCGGCTTCCGCTTGGTCACCTACAAAACATTTCAATTCGGCCTGAACAATCTGTTCGTCTTTACGAAAAACGACTAGTTCATTTTGTCATCCAAAAAAACAGAGAGTGTCAGCAAGTCGAAGTTGTGGTTTTGGCTGCGGATGGCTTGGTTGGTGGCGTACGCGCTGATGCTGGTGTCGATGCTGAATAACTTGGCGCGGCTGAACACCGATGCCATCTCCTACATGCGCGTCGCCGAATATTGGTCGATCGGTAACCTTGGCTTCGCGGTGAACGGTTACTGGGGGCCGTTGCTGAGTTGGCTGATGGTGCCGTTTTTATGGCTGGGCGTTGAGCCGTTGTTCGCTGCTAAATTGGCGATGCTGATTTCTGGCGCGGTGTTTTTTCACGGCAGCCTGTTTCTCGTTCGCTCGGTTGGTCTGCGTTTGTCCGATGAGTTGATCGTGGCCTGGGTGCTGGCACTGACGATTCCCGGATGGATGTCGAATCACGTGACGCCGGACCTGCTGGTCGCCGGATTGATGGCCTTTGCGCTTGGCCAAGCGGTGGCGCCGGATTGGCTGGCTAATCGCAAGCGGGCACTTGGCACCGGCGCGACTTGGGGTTTGGCCTATCTGGCCAAGGCGGTGGCGCTGCCGGTCGGCGTGGTGGTCAGCGTTCTGTTGGCACTGTGCTGGCGGCTTGGCCAGGCGGAGAACCGGCGAGCGGCTTGGCGACAGTTGGGCGTGTCGCTTGGCCTGTTGGCACTGGTAGCGGTGCCTTGGATCACATTGCTGTCGTTGAAATATGACAAGCCGACCTTCTCGACTTCCGGCCCAATCGCCCATGCTGTTGTCGGCCCGGGAAAAGACAGGCCGGCACCACATCCGTTCGGCAGCATGATTAACAAACCGGACACGGGAAGGGTGACGGGATGGGAGGATCCGAGCCGGATGGAATACGACTACTGGTCGCCATTCGCGAGCGGCGAAAATTTTTCGCATCAACTCTCGCTAATTGGCCGCAACACCAAAACGGTGTTTCAATTATTGGCGGCCTTCGACGGAGTCGGGGCATTGCTTAAATGGTTCGGAGTCGGGACATTGGTTTTAGGCTTGGCACTATTCGCAAAACGGCCGTGGTCGAAAAACTGGCTGGCCGATCGCTGGCGATGGATGGTCATCCCGCTGATCTGCCTCGGCGGCATTTACCTGCCGGTTTATGTGATGCCGGTGGATCAGCGTTACTTCTATTTATTCCTGCCGCTGGTCATGACTCTCACACTTGGCCTCGTTTCACCATTTTTCGCGAAGAAAATGCAAACCGGCTTGGTTTGGATGTTGATCTTCCTGCTGCCATTATTGTGGCGTGTACCTGCGACATCCTTTGCTGGATCCTTGGCTCAAGACTTGGCGAAGCGGATGGATAGTGTCGGGATGGTAGGGCCATTTGTCGGCTCGACATTTTCGCCGGAGGGTCATCGGCTTGGTTTGTACGTTGCCTGGCATCTCGGCCAGCCATGGCATGGCGACGTCAGGCCAGCTTCGCTTGAAGCGTACAAACATTCCGGAGCCAGGTTTACGATCGCCATTGACGATTCGCCGTTGGCCAAGCAACTGGATGCAGATTCGGCTTTCAAAAATGTGAGTGTTAAATTAGGTGAAAAAGGATTCCTTGAGGTTTACGAGATTCAGGCGAGTCAGCCTTAGTGTATTTTTCTTTTCCGGAGGGGGCCGTGGTTTTATCCTCGCGTTACTATGAACGGTTTGATTGGGAATGTTTTTACCTGCGCCGGATTGCTGTTAGTTTCGTTTGATTCGGTGCAAGCCGGGTTGACGACGGAACAGAAAGCCAAGCTGCCATCGCCGGCCAAGCACGCGATCAGTTTCGCCAGGGACATTTCGCCGTTGCTGGAAAAGAGCTGTACCAAGTGTCATGGCAAAGGCAAAGCCAAGGGCGGTTTCAGCATCGAAACACGTGAAAAGTTGCTTCTCGGCGGTGACTCGGGCGGGGCGGTGGTTATCGGCAAGAGCGTCGACAGCTACTTGGTCGAGTTGATTTCCGGCATCGACCCTGAAAATGTCATGCCGCAAAAGGGCTCAAGGTTGACCCCGGAACAGGTCGGCTTGATTCGTGCCTGGATTGACCAGGGATTGCAGTGGGAAGAGGGGGCGACATTTGCCAAGGCGCCGGTGCTGAACCTTAGCCCGCGCCGGCCGGAGTTGCCCGGTGACGAGGGCGGCCATCCGGTCGATCGCATTTTGGCGTCGTACTTCGCCAGGTACGGAGTGAAGACCAGCAGGGTGGTTTCGGATCGGCTTTTTGCCCGACGCGTGTATCTCGACACGATTGGCCTGTTGCCGCCAGTGAAGGAACTGGACGAGTTTGTTGCCAGCACAGCGAAGGGCAAACGCCGCAAGTTGGTTCGCCGGTTGCTTGCCGATCACAAGCCGTACGCCGAGCATTGGTTGGCGTTTTGGAACGACATTCTGCGCAACGACTATGCTGGCACCGGCTTCATAGACGGTGGCCGCAAGCAGATCACCGGCTGGCTTTATGGTTCGCTCTATCAAAACAAACCGTACGACCAATTTGTGTACGAACTGATCAACCCAAAGGAGCACTCGCGGGGCTTCACGAAGGGTATCGTTTGGCGCGGCGTGGTGAACGCCAGTCAAAAACCCCCGATGCAAGCGGCGCAACACATCTCGCAGATTTTCATGGGCGTGAACCTCAAGTGTGCCTCATGCCACGACAGTTTCATCAACGATTGGTCGCTTGCCGATGCCTACGCGTTGGCCAGTGTCTACGCTGACAAGCCATTGGAGATGGTTCAGTGCGACAAGCCGACGGGCGAGATTTCCGACGTTCGGTTCATCCATCCGGAGCTGGGCGCGATTGACCCGAAGGCGGATCGAGCCAAACGCATCGAGCAGTTGGCCAAGGCGGTGACGAGTCCGAGGAATGGCCGCCTCAGCCGCACAATTGTCAACCGGCTTTGGGCGCGGTTCCTCGGCCGTGGCTTGGTCGAGCCGGTTGATGAAATGGAGAACAAGTCGTGGCACACCGACCTGCTCGACCTGCTGGCAAGCGATCTCATCGACAACGGATACAATCTCAAGTTCACCATGGAGCAAATCATGACGTCGCAGGCGTACCAGTTGCCGGCGGTGAATGGTGCCGAGCAGGAGGAAAAGAATTACGTTTTTCGGGGGCCACTGGTTCGCCGTATGAGCGCCGAACAGTTTGTCGATGCCATCGCGACAATCACCGGCAACTGGAAGCCGTCGCCGGCGAAGAAGATCAAGTTTGATGGGGCGAATCTCGCCGGCGTGAGGACGGGATTCGACCGGAATGATCTGCCACGGGGCAGATGGATCTGGAGTTCGGCCGAGGCGGCCAAGGGCGTTGAGCCGGGCACGTCCTATTTTCGCAAACGCTTCGAATTGCCGCATAAGCCCAAGACGGCGAATGTCATCGCCGTGGCGGACAATTCATTCGTTCTGCTTGTGAACCATCGTACCGGTATAGCCGGCAAAAACTGGGAGGAACCGAAGTTCCACAACTTGGCCAGTCGATTCAAGAAAGGCAAAAATCTTGTCACGGTTTTAGCCACGAACGAAGGGAGCGGAAAAAACCCCGCGGGACTTTGGCTGGGCATTCGGTTTCAGTTTGCCGATGGCTCGACGATGGACATGGTGTCCGACCAGTCATGGAAAGTCAGTACCAAGAATTCTGATGGTTGGAACACGTCGGAGTTCGACGACACCACATGGCGGGAGGCGTCGGAACTAGGAGGGATGGACATGGCTCCGTGGGGCTTGGCCAAGCGGATGAAAATGAGCGGCTCAGAACTGGCGTTTGGCGGGCGGTTTCGCGAGTCACTGCAAAACAAGACGGCGCTGACCACGGCGCTTGGCCGGCCGAACCGAGAGCAGGTGACCACCAAGCGCCCATCTGTCGCCACCACGCTGCAGGCGCTCGCGTTGACTAACGGCGAGGTCCTTTCGACGCTCATCAAGGACGGAGCCACCGCCCTGGCCGGCGAGGGCGGAGAGCAGCAGGGTTTGGCTAAGCGGGTGTTTCTGGCGGCGCTTGGCCGGTCGCCGAATCAAGCAGAATCGACAATGTTGGCAGAGCTGAGCAGTGGAGATAACGGGGCCGAGTCGGTCGAGGACGTGCTTTGGGCAGTGACGATGCTGCCGGAGTTTCAACTCATTTACTAAACGCTGACGATGCAAATTCAGGTGGGAATTATTTCGGTATCGGATCGCGCGACGCAGGGCGTTTATGACGACGCCGGCGGGCCGGCATTGAAAGAGGTCGCGGCCGGCTACGGCTGGGAAATCGTCGCCGAGTCGGTGGTGCCGGATGAGGTTCGTGACATCCAGCGCGCGCTCCGCGAGCAGGTGAACAAAGGCTGCCATCTTATCCTGACGACCGGCGGCACCGGCGTCGCCACGCGTGACGTGACTCCCGAGGCGGTGCGGGAAATGGCGTTGCGCGAGTTGCCCGGCTTCGGCGAGGTGATGCGTATCGAGTCGATGAAGATCACTCCCAACGCGATCCTCTCGCGCAACCTGGCCGCCGTGATCGACTCAGCGCTCGTGATCTGCCTGCCTGGCAAGCCCAAGGGCGCTGTTGAGTGCCTTGGCTTTGTAGAGGGCGCCATCCCCCACTGCATCAAGGTGCTGCAGGAAGTGCCGACGAGTTGCTAGCCACCGCCACCTGGCCAAGCGCTTGGTTATTTTGGGATTCGAACGATGCGGCGGATGTTGCCGCTCAAAAGCTTGTCCTGGATTTTTGTGTCCGGGATCAGTCGGCGGATGATGCCAATTGTTCGTGAGCCGATGCAGCTTGGCCCGCGCCCGATGATGTCGTTGCAGTCGCTGCCGAAGATCAACTTGTCCTGGTGTCGCTTGATGAACTTGACCGCGTGCGCCTCGTCGCGGATGAGTGCGTTTTGCCCGGAGCCGGCCGACATGTCACCGAACATGTTCGGATAGTCGCTTAGCAGTCGATCGCTGATGCCCGATGGCGTGACGTTGCCTTTGGGGTACATGACCGTCTGGTCGTGGTTCTTGTCGATGTTTCCCCACCATGTTTGTGCGTGGCCGATGAAGTTCACCTTGGGGAATTTCTCGAGAATCTTATGGAACCGCTCGATGCCGAGGTTGTAGTTGCCGTGCTCGAAATGCATCAATATCGGCACGTCGTATTCCTGCGCCAGCTCGGCAATGCGCCCGATGTGTTTTGAATCGCACTCGACCTTGAATTTCTGTTCGCCGATTCCGACCGCTCCCTTTTTCAAATGCGTCTCAATCGTTGGAATGCACTCCGGATGATCGGCGATCTCGTTGGCGAAGTGGACGTAGTTTCGCGGGTTTTTGACAACGACTTTGCGGACGGACTTATTTCCGCCGCAGTTGGCGGCGAGTCCGTACAGGCGGCCGGCCGGCAGCAGCACGGTCCAATTCACACCCAGCGCGCGCTGGTGGCGCAGCAGCCGCTCGTCGTTACGGCCGCTGTAGTTCGTGTGCTGATGCAGATCGATGATTTCCTGCCTGGGCTTGCGGACGAGCGCTCGGCCGGGCAGGGCGGAGGCGGCGAGCGAGGCGGAGGTCGTAGCCAGAAACTTGCGGCGGGTGAGGGTGTTCATGAGTTGAGTGTTTCCTTCACGAAGGTAGGACTCGCGCCTTGCCAAGGCGACTTTTTTCTTAGCGTTGTGAAAACCGGCCCGGCTACCTATGCTGGGCAAGGCCAGTAAGGGCGCG
This sequence comes from Pedosphaera sp., assembly GCA_022451065.1. Lineage (GTDB taxonomy): Bacteria > Verrucomicrobiota > Verrucomicrobiia > Limisphaerales > UBA1096 > UBA1096. The sequence continues at coordinate 53,503 of JAKUOU010000019.1, forward strand.
CGCCAATGGACAAACTTTTGCTCATCGATGACGAGGATGACGTACGCTACTCGTTTAAACGTATCTTCAGCTCACCCGATCTCAACCTCGAGACCGCTGCCAGCGGCGAGGAGGGGCTGAAGGTTATACATCGTTTTCAGCCGGATCTCGTGCTGATGGACGTCCGCATGGGCGGCATCAACGGGCTCGAGACGCTGCGCCGTATCCGGCAGGATGATGCTAAGTTGCCGGTGATCATGATGACCGCCTACGGCACCACGCAGACCGCGATCGATGCGATGAAACTCGGCGCGTACGACTATCTGCTCAAGCCGTTTGACGTGCCCAAGCTCAAGCAGATTGTCACCGATGCGCTCAAGGCGGCGCGCGACATGAGGCAGGTTGTTGCCTGCGAGCCGCTCCTCGAGACGGAGGATTACGACCTGGGCATCGTCGGCCGCAGCCAGCCGATGCAGGAGGTGTTCAAGATGATCGGCCAACTGGCTGGCTCGGATGCCACGGCGCTGGTCACCGGCGAGAGCGGCACTGGCAAGGAACTGGTCGCGCGCGCGATCTACCACAATAGCCGGCGAAACGACAAGTCATACCTTCCGATCAACTGTGCCGCGATCCCGGAGAACCTGCTCGAGAGCGAGTTGTTCGGTCATGAGAAGGGATCCTTCACCGGCGCGATCTCGCAGCGCATCGGCAAGTTCGAGCAGTGTGACAAGGGCACGCTGTTCCTCGACGAGATCGGTGACATGACGCTGTCCACGCAGGCCAAGATTTTGCGCGTGCTGCAGAGCGGCACCATCGAGCGTGTTGGTGGTAACAAGCCGATCGTGGTGGACGTGCGGATCATTGCCGCGACAAACAAGCGGCTCGAGGAGGCGGTGGCTAGCAGGGAGTTCCGCGAGGACCTCTTTTACCGGCTGAACGTCGTGCGAGTAAGTCTGCCAACGCTGCGCGAACGCCGGGAGGATATCCCGCTGCTGATTGACTATTTCCTCAAGACAATTGCCAGCGCCGAGGGGCGCAAGCCCAAGTCGATTCTCGAGGACGCGCAGGAACGGCTGATGCAACACGATTGGCCCGGCAACGTGCGCGAGTTGGAGAACGTTATTCGCCGCACAATCGTCATGGCCAAGGGTGAGGCGATCCGTGCTGACGACCTGCCGGCGGATATGCGTTTGTTAGGGAGAGATCCGGCCGGCACAAGCCAAGCGCTTGGCCAAGTGGAGCAGCCGCTGGCCGCCGCCATTGACCTTGGCACCATCTCGGCGAAGCTGTTCCACTGGGCAAAGGAACGGCCGGATATAGCCGTGCTGCCGGCGGTGGAACGCGAGCTGATTGCCCATGCGTTGCGCGAAACCAATGGCAACCAGGTGCGGGCGGCCAAGCTACTGGGCATCACTCGTGCGACGCTGCGCAAACGCATCGAGAAGTTCAGCATCAAGCAGGCCGTCTCAGTCGAGTAGGGGTTCTGCGGTGATCCTAGCTCGCTACTTGGCGGAGAACAGATTGCGTTTTCGTTGCCCGTAGGCGATTGAGCTATCCTGTCCACTGGATTGGGCCAGGCGCCAAAACCGCCAGGTCAACAGGATCAACATTGCGAGGTTCACAATCTGCGACACGCCATGCCACACGGTGAATTTCCATTTGGCATTCTGAACGACGTCCGCTTTGTGTTCGGCATTCTCAATCATTGGCGGATCGCCTTCGATTTTCAGTTTGAACTGATACTTCTGTTGATGCCACACGGTGAGTTTCGGGTTGATGAATTTACCGCCGATCAGTGCAAGACCAAGCAGCACGCAAACGATGGCAATGGCGCGTTTTGGAAATCTACCGCCGCTGTACAGCCATTCGATCAGTAGGTGTAACACAGCGACGACCCCGCAGATGGTGTGAAGCATAAAGTAGCGGCCGAGCATCGCCTGGGCAACTAAGCCATTGTATGGCGGTGGAGTGAAGTCGGTTACTTCGGAGGTGAAAAACACCGAGCCGGCGAGAAACGAAAAAAAGACCGAGCCGCCCACCCACACGGCGGCGTTGAACAGACCCGTAAATCTTATGAACCCCATCACGCCGCAGTATAACGCGACCGATTGCGTCATGCCAAGGTTGGTTTGCTCTCCACTAGGGGGTAAACGCTCCATTTTCTGTTGACCAAATCAAGCCTCAAATCTAGGTTTCCTTGCGATGAACTCACGAATCCTATTGTCAGTGGTGGCAGGGCTTTTGATGCTTGGCCTAACGCACAGCTCCGCCCAGGAAGAGCCTTTCACCGTCAAGAAAAACGGCGACAACTATCGCGTCGAGATTGATGGTAAGCTGTTCACCGAATACATCCCTACTGGATACAACAAGCCGGTGCTTTACCCGGTCATCGGTCCGCACGGCGTCAGCATGACGCGCAATTACCCGTTCAAGGAGGTCGAGGGCGAAGCCAAGGATCACGTGCATCATGCGTCGTTGTGGTTCACGCACGGCGAAGTCAATGGCATCAGCTTTTGGCACAACGGCAAAAACACGGGAAAAATCATCCCGGCCGAGCTGGTCCGTGCCGAGGGCGGTCGCCGCGGCTCGATCGTCTCGAAAAACAACTGGGTTGGTCCGGACGACAAGGTTATCTGCACCGACCGGACATCGATCAGTTTCTATAAAGCGCTCGGTGGCACATTCGTGTCGTACAGCGTGACCGTCTTTGCATCGGAAGGGGACGTGACCTTTGGCGACACCAAGGAGGGCAGCATGGGTATCCGCACGCATCCGAACCTGCGCCTGACCAACGGCAAGGGTGTCACCACTGCCAACGGCCACGCGCTCAACAGTGCCGGGCACAAGGACAAGGAACTCTGGGGCAAGCGCGCCAAGTGGGTCGATTACTGGGGCGAGATCGACAACCACACGGTCGGCGTTGCCATATTCGATCACCCGGACAATCTGCGCCACCCGACCTGGTGGCACGCCCGGGACTACGGTCTGGTTGCCGCCAACCCGTTCGGCATTCACAACTTCGAGGGCAAGAAAAAGGGCGTGGGCGACTTCAAGCTGAAGAAGGGTGAACAGCAGCAGTTCCTCTACGGCATCCTTTTCCACGAGGGCGACGCCCAGGCCGCTGACATTGCCGGCTCATACGCCAAATGGGTCGATGCCGTTGCCGCCTACAAGGTCAGGGCAGCGGAGCAAACTGGGAACAACTAGCTTGGCCAAGCGCGGGCTCAGATCTCGTAGTTGTCGGCCTTTTTCATCACCTTGACGCTGACGTCCTCTGCGATGACGAGGGAGTTGGCCGGTACGCTGTGGATGAGGAACACGTTGCCACCCACCGTGCTATTTGCGCCAATGATAGTTTTGCCGCCGAGGATGGTTGCGCCCGGATAAATTGTGACATTGTTCTCGATGGTGGGATGCCTCTTGATCCCGCGCAACTCATCAACGCGTGAGGTGGACTTCGCGCCGAGTGTGACGCCGTGATAAATCTTCACGTGATCCCCGATACGGGTCGTCTCGCCCACGACAGTACCGGTTCCGTGGTCGATAAAAAAATGCGAGCCGATCTCCGCGCCGGGGTGGAGGTCAATGCCGGTGCGGCTGTGCGCCCACTCGCTCATGATCCGCGGGATTAGCGCTACGCCACGCCGGTATAGCTGACGCGCCATTCGCTGAACGGCGATCGTCTCGATGAACGGATAGGCTACCACGACCTCCTCGTGGCTGATGGCGGCGGGATCCCCTGCGTAGGCCGCTTCGACATCGGTCCTGAGCAGTTCGCGGATGGAGGGGAAGCTGCCAAGGAACTCAGCGGTGAGTTCGCGGGCCAACTGCCTCGGATTGGCCGCATTATTGCCGGGTGGCTTGTACTCGATGCTCTTGGTGATCTCGTCCTCGAGCCGGCCACTAACGCTGTCCATCAGCATTGAAATCTCGACCTTCAGCTCGGCGGTCTGAACCGGTTTTTCATCAAAAAAACCAGGCAGCAGTAGCCGCAGCAGGTCGGTGGTGATCGACGCGATGGCAAACTTGGACGGCAGGTTGCCCCCATCTAAATGATTGATGCCGCCCACCTTTGCGTAGGAGGCGATCAGCTCATTGGTCAACTGGGTGATGCTTTCGCTCACGACCGAAGTATCGGCTAATCCACCAAAATGGCAAGAAGCGGCCAGCCATCAAGGCGCGACCCACGCGACGCGCCAGTCGCTGCCTGTCCACGTGAATTGCGCGCGTTGATGACGTTCGTTGTCGAGTTGTAGCCAGTCGATAAACGTGATTTCGGCGATGAGCACGGTGAAATTTGCATAGGCAGCAGTGTAGGCACCGGCTTGTGCTTGACCAAGCGAAGGGTCGTCGATCGGCAAGCCGGGAGCGTTTGGCGTGGCGTAATTGCGCTTGTTGGCCTCAGGCACAGCGGCCCAGGCGGTGCGGGTGACTTCATCGTCGTGATGCACGGTAACCCTCCCGTTGGCGCGAACCTGCACCTTGGTTTGCGGATCAAAAAAATGCCAGGCCACCCGTGGGTCTTTGCGGAAACCAGGCACCTTGGTCGAACGAACATCAGTCTGGGCGATGAGTTGGCGAGTTACCGGATCGACTGAGCGAAGCACCATTGTACGTACTTCGGGGCCATTGAGCCCGTGGGCGCCCAGTACCGGCAACCTCCACGGGTGATCCGCTTGGTCGGTCGCCTTGGCCAAGCCGCTCCAGGTTTGTTCGAGGATGGTTTGAAGTTTGTCGCTGCTCATCCGTTGGCCAATTCAACGGTGAAACCCAGCCGCTCGAAAGCCAAAAGTGCACCGCGACCGAACTTGGTTTCGCTTGAAGCGTGTCGTAGGTTGTCGCCGCGCTGATGTCCAAGTCGAGTCGAGAACATGTGTACGGATTGAACCCCGCCTTCGAGGTGTTACGGGCGGGGAGGCGCCGTGTGTACTCGGCTCACCTGAACGAAGGCATGCGTGACAACACGCGCGTAAAAAAACTGGTCGGCGGCCTAGAGTGCAATAAAGTCGAAATCGACTGGACGGACAAGGGTCGCCTGATGCAGCTCTCCGGCAGCCGCGATCACCAGGGTGTCGTGCTCAAGACATCACTCTACCCATATGCCGAATTTGATGAGTTGCTCGGCGTGCCGCGCATGCTGCTGCTCGACAACGTGGAGGATCCACACAACGTCGGCGCGATTCTCCGCAGCGCCGAGGTGTTCGGTTTCAGCTCCGTTTGCCTGCCGAAGAAGGGCGTGCCGGAGGTTTACCCGTCGGTGGTCAAGGTCAGCGCCGGCGCAACTGAGTTCATGAAAATCTGTCGCAGCGATTCAGCCAACGTCTACGCCCGCAAGGCGGCTGAGTCCGGTTACCGCATTGTCGCGTTGGACAGGGCCGGTAAAACGTCGCTGGAGGAAGTTGCCGCAGTCAGACCGGATAAACTGCTACTCGTGATCGGCGGCGAGGATCGTTCGGTCGGCCAATTCATCCTCAACATGGCCGACGACGTGGTGGGCATCACCCAGCGCGGCCGTGTTAATTCGCTCAATGCCTCTGTTGCCGCCGGCATTGCCATGTTCTCCCTTGGCCAAGCCGAGTAGCTCACTATAATCCGGGCGTGGTTCATACTGGAATTGGGTACGATGTGCATCGCCTTGTGGAGGGTCGGCCGCTTTGGCTGGGCGGCGTGGAGTTCGAGCACGACCATGGACTCGACGGCCATTCAGACGCCGACGTGCTGATGCACGCGATCTGCGACGCGGTGCTGGGGGCGATCGGCGAAGGTGACATCGGTAGCTATTTCCCGCCCAGCGATCCGCAGTGGAAGGATGCGCCTAGCCGGATTTTTTTGGCGGAGGCGGCCGCGCTTGTCAGCAAAGGAGGTGGCAAAATTGTGAACATCGACGCGACGCTGATTGCGGAAGCCCCAAAAATTCTCCCGCACGTTCCGGCGATGAAAGTTGCGGTCGCCCAAGCGCTGTACATTTCTCCGGATCAGGTCGGCATCAAGGCGACGACGAATGAGTTGCTTGGGTTCCTCGGGCGTGGGGAGGGCATGGCCGCGATGGCCGTCGCGGCTGTCAACATGCCGGACTGAAATGGGGGCCAAGGGCGAGATCAGCTGGAAGCGGCGCGATGAGCATGGCGAGCGAATGGAGTGCTACGCCCGCAACGAGCGCGGTACGTGGAAGTTTTTCCGTCGAGAACGGCGCTTTGAAAATTGGGAGGTATATCCTGAGCCGGCGTTTGAGGACTGGATGGAGCTACTTGACAGCGTCCGGCGGCGTATCCCCCGGCGCAAGATGGAACCGGCAGACGAGCAGCGACTCGTCTGCACGATTAAGGAGAAGTTTCCGGATCAAAGAGATCAGATCTGAATAGGTATCAAATATCGACATCCTCAGGGCGAACCTCGAGGCATTCATCCTGATCCTCCCACGCCACCGCCGGGTAAATCTCGAGCAGCGCCTGTGCCAGTTGGGAGCCCGCCTGGACCAACAGTTTTTCCGCAGACTTTGCCGACAACTCGAACAGTTTGTCGTAGTCGGGTGGCAGTTTCTTGCCATCATCCTCCCAGTGCGCGACGGAATGCGCCTTGTCGTAACAAGTCGACCACGTGTCGAATACCTGCATCATCTCACCCGGCAGATTATCAAGCTTCACGCACGTTTCGCCACAGTGTTTGCAGACTAGGCCGACGTCGAACACGTCGCGGGAGAGCACCGGCAGCAGCGGGGCGCGGCAACACTCTGCCGCGGTATATTCGGCGGGGATGATGACCATGCCCTTGAGCCAGATCTGCCGGTCGTGCGCCGTGTGTGCCGCCAGTTCGTAGGTCTGTAGCAGCGGATGGGAGAGCCGCCAGGCGTGTCCGGAGAGTTGGCCCAGCGTCTGCGCCATCCAGCGTGCAAGCGACAAGTCGTCCATTTCCACGAACACCTGGCTGTATCCCATCCACAGCTGGTCGTGTTTGGAGTTTTCCTCACGAGCCATCGGCGGGGGATTGTATGGTCGTACCTGGCCTAGCAAAAGGCAAACCGACGACCGGCTTGGCCCAGCACTGGCTTGACGGTACAACTGGCGCAGTGTCCGAGGTAGAGAAAGATCCACTTGGCCAACCGGTGGCGGCGTTGCCCGGCATCGGCGGCGAGCGTGCGGCGCGCTTAGCCAAGCTGGGCATCCGCACCGTCGGAGACCTGTTGTGGCACGGGCCAAGGCGTTACGAGGATCGCAATCGACCGAACGAGGCTAAGGGTTTGTCCAAGGGCGACACCGGCACGGTCGCCGGGCCGATTGTCGTGGCCGGCGTCAAGCGGATGCGACACGGCAAGAGTTTGTTCGAGTTGATCCTCGACGACGGCACGGCACGGCTGCATTGCCGCTGGTGGAACATGCCTTACATGGGGCGCTACTACAAAACCGGCGACTTCGTCCACGTGCACGGCAAGCTCACTTCGGATAAACCGCGTACGATGAATCACCCCGAGGCAGAGGTCGCCGAGGAAGGAGAGGAGTTCATCCACCTCAAGCGCGTTGTGCCGGTGTACCGGCTGACCGACGGCATCAAGCAACGCTGGCTGCGTACCGTCATGTGGCGGGCGGTGGATCAGTTCGCTGACTTGGAGCCGGACACCAATCTCGGATTACTGGACGCTGACGACAGCCATTGGCTGCCGTTGGCGGAGGCGTTTCGTGCCGTCCACTTCCCCGACGATCTAGGGCAAACGGAGATGGCTCGCGAGCGTCTGGCGCTGGAGGAGTTCATCCGGTTTCAGCGGCAAATCCGCGAGAGGCGAAAGATATTTCAGGCCAAGGTCAAGGCGTTGCCGTGCGTCGGAGACAACCGGCTGATGACGCCGTTTTTGAATGCGCTCGGCTTTACATTTACCGGTGCGCAGCAGCGTGCATGGGACGAAATTGCCTACGGCATGGCCGGCTCGTACCCGATGCGTCGACTGCTGCAGGGCGACGTTGGTTCCGGCAAAACCGCCGTCGCCGCGTGCGCTGCATTGCGGGCGATCGAGAGCGGCTTCAGCGTGGTGATCCTGGCGCCGACTGAGATTTTGGCGGAGCAGCACCATCGCGTTTTCAGCCATTGGTTTTCCCCTCTAGGTATCCCGGTGCACCTGCATACCGGCAGCAAAAAAACGATGCACATCAACGATCCGGATCAAGCCGAACTCGGCATGGGGAGTAACTCGTTGCCGCCGCTTGTCATTGGCACGCACGCGCTTGTCGAGGAGAAGTTCGCGCTCGAGAACATCGGCCTTGCGATCATCGACGAGCAACACAAGTTCGGCGTCGAGCAACGAAAAAAGCTTGTCCGAAAGGGGCGCTATCCACACGTGCTCGTGATGACTGCTACGCCGATCCCACGCACGCTTGGCCTGACCGTTTACGGCGACCTCGACATCTCGCTGATCGACGAGTTACCGCCTGGACGCGGCCAGGTTCGCACGCACATCCGCGACCCTGAGAGCCTGCCAAAGGTGTGGGAGTTCGTTCGCGGAAAACTCGCGGAGGGACGGCAGGCATACGTCGTGTATCCGCGAGTCGACGATCAGGGTAGTGGTAGCCTCAAGGCGGTCAATCAGGAACTCGAGAACGTGCGCCAGCAACTCGAACCTCACGCCGTCGGACTGCTTCATGGACGGCTCAATTCGGCTGAAAAGGAAGAGGTCATAGATAGTTTTCTCGCCGGCGAAATTAAGACACTGCTGGCGACGAGTGTGATCGAGGTCGGCATCGATATCCCCAACGCGACGATCATGCTCATCGAGAACGCTGACCGGTTCGGCCTGGCGCAGTTGCACCAGTTGCGCGGGCGGATTGGTCGGGGCGCACACGAGTCGCACTGCATTCTCGTCGCCGGCGAAGTGACCGACGAGGGCCAACGGCGGCTTGATGTCATGGAGAAGGGCGGCGACGGCTTTGCGCTGGCCGAGGAGGATTTGCGGCAGCGTGGCCCCGGCGAACTGCTCGGCCAGGCGCAAAGCGGCCTACCGGATTTCAATTTTGGCGACCTGATCAAGGACTGGCGACTGATCCAAAAAGCGCGCGATCTTGTTGCCCTCGAGCCCGCCGGTTAGCTGCCGAAAAGGCGGACGAAATTTTCTTCCACGCGCCTGGCCAAGTCGTCGGGCGCTTGGCCAAGCGCCTCGGCGGCGGCCTCGTTCACGGCGGCGATGTTGGCTGGGTGGTTGACCGCTTGGCCAAGCGGATGAGTGACGCGATCTTCAGGCAGTCCTTGGTCGGGGGCGTCGGTCTCGATGAGTAGTCGGTCGGTCGGCACTCGGCGGAAGGTGTCGCGCTGGCGCGTTTTGCGTTCATGCGCGAAGGCACCGGGAAAGCTGAAGTAGGCGCCGATTGAGGCCAACGGCTCGATCATCTCCGCCGGGCCACCGTAGCTGTGAAGTAGAAAACCGCGCCTAGGCAATGGGCTGTTGCGGAGGAGATCGTGGAGGCGCCCCCAAGTCTTGAGACAATGAAGGCTTGCGGGGAGATTACGCTCGGCAGCCAGGCTGAGTTGGGCGGTGAAAACTTTCTCCTGTTCGTCGTAACTCAGGCCGGGCTTCCAGCGGTCGAGGCCGATTTCACCGACAACACTTGGGCAAGCGTCGAGATGTTGCTCGAGTTTGGCCAGCCAACTTGGCGTGCGCTCGTGGACGAACCAAGGGTGCAGGCCGAAGCTGGGCATCACACAGTCGTGGCGACTGGCCAGGTCGGCGACCGTGGGCCAGTCGCTCTCGCGGGTGCCGTTGACGACCATTTTGGACAGGCCAACAGCGGTACAATCGGAGATCAGTTCGTCCTGTTGATTGCCGAATCGGGCATCCTGCAAATGGTTGTGCGCATCGAACAGCCGCATCGGGATTGGCGACTATTCATCGAAGCGAAGCCGGAAGAATTGCGCTTTGCCTAGTTTAGCTTCGATGGGGAATTCGAGTATTGCGGTTTCACCCGGGAAACGACTGGCATGACTCCAGAAGAGCAGGTCGTGAGTCGTCTCGACGATGGCCGTCGAGCCGGCTGGCAATTCGGTGTTTAGCGTGAACCGGTTTTCGTCTGCAATAATGTTGAGCCGGACGGCGGCTTGTTTGCGCAATTGCCGGTACTTGCCGTCAGGGAGTCGGGTGGGGACGTGGTACTTTGGATCGGTGAGGATTTTGACGATGGACTTGTCCTTGGCTCGCAGTTTTTTAGGCGTATTGAGTTTCCACTCATGCTCAATGTTTTCGCCCCGACCCTTAAAATCCTGTCCGTTGAGCAGGCTGGTGAGAGCCCAGTAAACATACTCGGTGATCTGGCAGCCGTAGTCGCAGGTGCGGTCGTCGTAGGAGTACCAGGCACTGGCGGGATAGCGGCGCGGCACGGTACGGAAGTAGCCGCCACGCGCAATGTCCATCGCGTTGGCAAGCTCAGAGCCGCGGCGTTCGCCGAATACTTTTGGGTAAACACCAGCGTAACCGACCGATGTGATAATGTGCAAAATCTCCTCGATGGAGGCATCAAACTCGCGCGACTCGGGGTTGTGCGGCCCGGCGTTGGGCAGCGTCTCGGTGGCGTACAGGCCCTGCAGCGCATAGTCGTCGAACATCTCACCATAACGATCGTGGAGCCGTTCGAGTTCTCGCTCATCGTAGCCCATGACGATCGCCGACCGCTCGTTCCAGAGTTTGTCGTTTACTTTTGGGTTGTCCGGTTTGCCATCGCGATCGTTGTCGAGGAAATCTGCGGTTATGTCAGCGGCGTGCAGCAGTTTGGCATCCGGCACGCGGTCGGTCGCTTGGATGTACAGTCCGAACACCTGGACATGCTTCGGCAACGCCGACTTGAGCCCGGGCAGACGGTTGTTTTTGCCGCTGTGGATCTTGAAATCCGGCTCGGCAGCTTGGCCAACCGGCGTCATGAGAAAATAAAATAGGGCCGCGCAGATGGACGCGGTGACCCTATTGAAATGTCTTATTGTTGCGCCCATTGGTTGTGGCCAAGCGCGTGCCTTAGGCCATACTTATTTCACTTCACCTGTGGTGAATGGTGAAGCAGGTAGCCCGGCGCCATTAGCCAAGTTTGGTTCAGCTTCCTGATGGTAGCCGAAGCGTATGAACCTGGGTTTCTTCACTGTGTCACTTCTAGCGACCACGGTGTTGCCTTTTATTTCCGCCTGGGCGGCTACAAATTTTTCATCCTCACCGGCAACTTCCCAATGGCTCAGGGCTTGGCCGTTGGTTGATTTCAAACCATCGGCGTGAGTGAAGCGAACAATTGCGGAGCCCTTGCGGAACAACCAGGGAAATCTTACTGACTTGAACAAGGGGCCGGAGTACTCGATACCCTTCTTACCATAGTCCTTGGTGAGAGCCCACAGGGCAAGGCGGCGGCCCACTTCCTGTTTGTTGCGTGGATGAATGTCGCGGGTATTGCCGATGTCGGTGGTGATCGCCATGCCGGTGTACGGCACCTTTAGCGTCTCCAACTGCGCCTGCCAGATTCCGGCTAGTCGGGTCGGTTCACCACCGTATTTATAGGGCGCCAGTTGCACAAAGTAGAAGGGCATTTTTTTGTTGTTCCATATATCACGCCAGCCGTTGATCAGTGCTTTCTTTTTCTCGTAATAGAGCATGCCTTCGCCATTGTTGCTCTCCCCTTGATACCAAAGCGCCCCCCGGATGCCGTATGGGTTGATCGGTGAAATCATCCCATTATGCAGTGCAAGTGCGGACTGGTGATTTATCGAGCCGTTGTCGCGTTTTTGCGGGAATGTATCGAGTTTGTCAGCGATATCCTTCAGGGCTGGCACGGACCTAAAACCGCTCGGCGTGGTCCAAGGCTCGATGCGGGTGCCTCCCCAATTGCAGCCAAGGAGTCCGATCGGCACATCAAGTTCGCCCTGAAGATGGCGCGCAAAAGAGTACCCAACGGCGGTGAAGTTGCCCACCGTCTTCGGGCTGCAAACCAGCCAACCGTCGGTGGTGACATCTCGCTCTTCCTTGGCGCTCGGGCGGTGCGGAATCTTGATGTGACGAATCAACGGATGCTTGCCATTAGCGATTTCCTTGTCGGCATTGCCTGATGCGCGAACGGACCATTCCATGTTTGACTGGCCGGAACACAGCCAAACCTCGCCGACAAGCACGTCCTTAAAATTGATGGTGTTGCTCCCTTTGACGGTGAAGGCGACCGGCGACTTGGAGGCCTTGAGGGATTTTTTTAGTCGCAGACTCCATGCACCGTTCTTGTCAGCCTCGGCTGTATGTGACTGGCCTGCGACGGAGACGGTCACCGCCTCGCCAGGGTTGGCCCAGCCCCAGATGGGTAGTCGCTGGCCCTGCTGCAAAACCATGTGGTCGCTGAAAACTGATGGCAGCTTGACTTCAGCCTGGACAGTCGCGTGGCCAAGCACGAGCGCACCGGCTAAGAAGACAAAACGACGCAGAAAAGAAATGGAGTAAGCCATGCCCGGAATTGAGCAGACCGTGACCTCTGTCGTCAACTAAAACCCGGGATTTACTTCCGAGGAGTTTATTCGCCGGTGATATGGATGTGGATGCGGCGGATGTGAGGGTGGGTGCGGTGTTCCCAGAGGTAGATACCCTGCCAGGTGCCTAGTACCATTGAACCGCCGGAGATGGGGATGCTGAGGCTGACGTTGGTCAGCGCGGTGCGGATGTGGGCCGACATGTCATCGTCTCCCTCGTAGTTGTGCTCGTAAACCGGGTCGGCGTCTGGAGCCAGGCGCGAGAAGATCGACTCAAGGTCGGTGCGTACGCTGGGGTCGGCGTTTTCCTGGATGAGCAGCGAGGCGGAGGTGTGCCGGACGTGTAGTGTCAGTAAGCCAGTCTTGAAACCACTCGCCGAAACCAGTTCGCCCACCTCGCGGGTGATCTCGTAAAACCCACGGCTGCGTGTGGCGACGCTCAACTCCTCGGCGTATTGCCCGAGCATGGGGTTTATTTTTCTACGCCCAGAATTTTTTGCAGTTCGGCGTTCTTGGTGTGACCAGCTGCGAGCGCCTTTTCGTAGTGGAACTTGGCCAGGGCGGTGAAGGGCGGTTTTTGAGTGGCGTACACAACGGCGAGGTTGTGGTGGGCCTCGGCGTGGCCCGGCTTGATCTGGAGCGCCTTACGTAGTGCTGTCTCGGCGGCTTTGCGCTGGCCAAGGTTGTTGAGCGCCGAGCCAAGGAAGTGCTGTGCGTTGGCATCCTCCGGATTCAGTTTGACCGCCTTGGCCAGGTAATCGCGTGCCTCCTCATATTTTTTTTGACGGTAACGAAGTGTGCCAAGCAGTGACAGAGAGAAGGTGTCGTTTTCGTTGTTCTTCAGCGCCCGCTCCAGGCTGGTCTCGGCGCCGTCATAGTTGCCCTGTTCCATTTGTGCCATGGCGAGGCTACCAAGCGTCAGTGGGTTTTCCTCGTCCAGTTTGAGGACGTGCAGAAACTTCTGTTCCGCCTCACCGTACTTGGCCTCGACGAGGGCTGCCTGGCCCGCCTTGAAATCAGCCGCGCCGCCCTCCGGCAGGGTAGCGACCTTGGCCTGAAGTGTGTTGGCAGGTTGATCTCCTGTTTTTGGTTCGGCGAACAGTTTCTTCTCCTCGTCGGTATAGGGGATTTTCTCAGCTTCAAGAATCTCGAGTCGCGATCTCAGGGTGTCGAGCCGGTTCTGCAGTTCAGCCACTTGGGCCTGCTCGGCTCGATCCTTTTTTCGCCAGTTCAAGATGCCGGAAAGGGCCTTCCTCTTGCTGGCGGGGTTGGTATTTATTCGCTCGGCCTTGGCAAGGCGCTTCTCAAGCGAGTTGATATAGTCGCGCATTTCTTTTTCGCGGGATCCTTTCTGGAGGGCTTTGAGCTGATCCTCAAGCGAGTCGTTGCTGCTTTGTGAGGAAGCCAGGTTACTTGAGGTTTCCTTTAACTGGCTGTTACTTTTGGCCAGTTGTTTCTCGAGGGAACCGACCTTGGTCTCGAGATTCTTTTCGCGGTTGCCTTTTTTGAATGATTTGAGCTCCTCCTCGAGAGAGGCTTTATCGTTCTTGAGCGCGGCAATATTGCCCGAAACTTTCTCCAACTCGCCCTGGTTGTCCGCCATTTTCTTTTGGAGCGCCTCAACTTCAGTTTGAAGTTCTTTTTCGCGGTTCCCCTTTCTGAACGACTTGAGTTCCGACTCAAGGCTTTTGTTCGTCGTTTTGAGTGATGCCAGTTCCTTTTCGGTTGTCTCGAGGGACTCCTTGCTGTCCGCCAGTTGTTTCTCGAGGCGTTTGGCCTGGCGGTTGTTTGCCTCTGACTTTGCGCTCTTCACCTCCTGCTGCGATTGCTCGAGTGCTTCTCTGGTTTTTTTTGCGTCGGCTTGGGCCTTGGCCAAGTTGGCCTGTGCCTTTTCGGTTTCTGCTGTTGCCTTGGCCAAGCCGGCGTTGGCGTCCTTGAACTGTGCGGTGGCCTTGTCGATGGCGCCCTTGAGGTTGGTGTTTTCCTGGCGAAGGCCGGAGAGGTCGCTTTCCAGCTTGGCCAGTTGCTTGGTCTCCTCAGGCGACGGCACGGCAGAAAGGGCTTCCTTGAGTTTGGCATCCTTGATGACGATCGCGTTTTCGAGCGACTCAACCTTTCGCTTGAGAATGGCGATCTCGCGGCGTGCGGCGGCGGGGTCAAGGGTAGCCGGTTTGTCCAAGGTTGCCTTTACATCCTCCGTAGCTTTGGCTCCGATTTCCTTGAGCTTCTGGTCCAGGTACTTGATGCGAAAACTCACAACTGCCGCGTTCCAATCCGGATAGCCCGACTGCAAGGCGGCCAGGTCATTCCTAGCCTGCTGGTATTTTTGGATGGCGGAGTTTTTCTGCCCGAGTCGGGTTAGATTATCCGCCTCAGCGATGAGGGAATAGGCCTGAATAAAAGAATCGTCCGGGCCTGCAGCCTGAACTGTGGACAGGAGGCCAAATGACAGGATGAGTTTAGTGATGAATGAAAACTGTTTCACGCGGGCGATTTAGCCAAAGGTCTTTCGAGTTGGCAACCATTGAAAAAGGAGTGGATCGGTTTGCCTTGCCAGGCGCTTGGCCAGGCTGGAACAACGTAACTTTTTCGTGACAACTGCGTATTACGCGTTAAATTGCCCGGCCTTCGGGCTTTTTTGAGAAAACTCGGCAGGGAGGGAGAGTGTGTTCTTAAATGTGATACAAGGTTATTTTGGCGGACAATTTGCAAAAACAACGCTACGAGCACAAGTACATCGTCCGGGAGGATGCGGCCTTGGCTTTGCGTGATTTTGTGTCCTCGTACCTTGATCTGGATCCTTTCGGGGCGACTCAGCCCAACCTCTCCTACCCGGTACACAGTCTTTATTTTGATTCACCGGATTTGCACCTTTACCACACGACAATTAACGGAGACAAAAACCGCTACAAGCTGCGCATTAGATTTTATGAGGATCGGCCGAAGTCGCCGGTATATTTCGAGATCAAGCGACGAACAAACAACACGATCGCGAAACAACGGGGCGGCGTGAAGCGTGAGGCCCTGGAGCAGGTGTTGGGGGGGCAGTTGCCGTTGCCCGAGCAGATGTCCAGTGGGGAACCGGCGCACCGGGCCGCTGTCGAGCAGTTCATCCACCACATGCAGGAGTTGAAGGCTGCACCGAAGGCGCACGTGGCCTACTACCGTGAAGCATGGACCAGCCGGCATGACAACACGGTGCGGGTTACGGTTGATCGGCAGACGCGGATCGAGGTCGAGCCCAAGGCTCACTTGGTCACCCAAATGCGTGATCCGCATTATGTGTTTGGTGACAACACGGTATTGGAGTTGAAATTCACCAACCGTTTCCCGGACTGGTTTCGCGAACTGGTCAGGATATTTGGACTGATGCAGTGCGGTGCGGCCAAGTACGTCGATGGAGTCACTTTGATGGGTGAAAAATCCGTGCGAGATGGGCTTGATTCCAGCGGTTGGCCAATTGTTCATTCAATGGAAAATGCAGCTGCTCACTAAAATCTGATGGATCACTGGTTTTTACAGGGAGACACCACTCCAATTCCCACCGATGTTCCCATGATGCTCATGGGGCTGCTGCTGGCCTTTGTCTGTGGGCACGCCATCGCCTGGGTTTATATGTTTACGCACACTGGATTGTCTTATTCCAGGTCGTTCGTGAATTCACTGGTGGTGATCCCCACGATCGTGTCGATGGTGATGCTCGTGCTCTCCAATAATCTGGTCACCGCCTTCGGTTTGATGGCCGTTTTTGCTATCGTACGGTTTCGCAATATCCTCAGGGACACGCTGGACACCTCCTTTATCCTTTCGGTCATCGTCGTCGGCATGGCGTGTGGCACGTTGAAATTTGCGACGGCCATCGCGGGGTGCCTGATGATCTGCCTGATCATGTTCTATATTCGAATGACCTCATTTGGCACGCGTCACCGGTATGACACCATTCTCAACCTACATTGGGAGCGCACCGCGCCGGAGGTTGAGGAGTTAAATAAGTCACTTGAGCGTCATTCCCGCCGTTCCCGTTGTGTCAGTGAGCGGACAGTCGACGGTTCAACGGGAGTGGATTTTTCTTATCGGCTGCTTCTGCGGGATCCTTCCCGTCTGGAGGACTTGTTGGCGGAGCTTCGACAATTGGACGGCGTGTCTCGAGTAACCGGGCTGAAGGCGGAGGCGGAATCAGAGGTCTAGTACATGAGCGACAAACATCCCATACCCATACCGGCCGAACAGAAATGGCAGGATTTTCGACAGATCATCCTGCCAGTCATCGTGTTCCTGGTCTGCATCGCGGGGGTGATGGTGCTCTGGTTGAGTCGGGTCAGCCCGTCCTCCGTGGTCGGTGAGGCGCGTTCCGAAAATATCATACTCTCTAGTCCGCGCGCAGGTTTGTTGACAAAGGTAAACGTGGGCCGTTTCGATTCTGTGAAAGCGGGCGACCCGATCGCCGCCATTGACTATTCGATGGATCCGGACTTCGCCGACGCCACTGTGGAGTGGGTTCGGGCGCAGGTCGATCTACTCACACTGACCGTAGACCCCATGCAGCGGGCCAGGACCGATCTGAGCTTCAACCAGCTGCGATTGGATTGGTTGAACGAGCGGACTTCAGTGGCCGCCTTAAAAATAGAATTTCAAAACTCCGAGAAGGAATTCAAGCGGATCGAGATTCTGTTCAAGGACAATCTTGTTTCAGAGTCGGTATACAATAAGGCCAAGACAGATCGCGATTCCTACGGGGTGCAGGTTCAGCAAAAAACCGAATTGGTTGCCTCGATAGAACAAGCTCTGCGTGAGGCGGAGGATAACGACCCGTCGAGCCAGTTGAACCAGGCTCAGATCGAGAGACTGGACCAAGGCCTGAGCCGTGTGGAGGGGTTGCTCAATGATATCACTTTGTACTCCCCCATTGATGGAGAAATAGGGAGTATCAGCAAGCAAACCGGGGAAAGCGTTCAACCCGGCGAGACGATCGCAACCATCAGTTCATCGGAAGTTAAAAAAATTGTTGGCTACGTCCCGCAGCCCATCCATCTGGAACCCGAGGTTGGAATGGTAGTCGAAATAAGAACCCGGCGCCCCGACTCATCCGGTATCTTTTCGTTTTTCGGAGCCAATAGACCGGTGAAACGGGCCAAGATCACCAAGGTCAGCAACCGGCTCGAGGCTGTTGGGAGCGGCATTCTTCGGAGCCGAACCGCCTACAAAAAAGTGTTGCCGTTCACGATTGATTTGGTCGATGCCAATGGCGATCCAATCAAGTTGGACATCCACCCGGGCGAGTTGGTCGACATTCATTTCGTCGGTGTCGGAGAGTAGCCGGGGCCCTTGGCTTAGTGTGCAGGTTGCGACCTTAAATTGTGTTTTCCTCGCCGCTCCTGGCGATCACCTCCGACATAAGGCCAAGTGTCTCGCTGCGTGACACCGAGCCAACCAGGCGCATCTCGCGGTTCGAGTTCACCACCGGGATCATCTCCATCTCGGATCCCATGATCTCCGGAAGGGCTTCCATCAACCGGCGATTGGGCGTCATGAACGTTTCCGGCGGGCGCATCAAGTCCAGCGCGATCACTGCCCGCAACTCGTCCCCCGCGTTGAGGTGAGCCTTCAAGTCCTGGAGTGAGATCACCCCCACCAGCCGTTTGTCGATACTCAGTACAGGCAGGTAGTTTCGTGGACTATGCAGGAATATCTCCGAGATTTCCGGCAGGGAGGACGTCTCCTTGATCGGTGAAGTCGGTCCCACCATTACGTCACCAATGCAGCGATCCGTGGCCGAACCCATCCGGCGACTCTCCTGATCCACCATTAATCCGCGCCGATGCAGCGGCGCCGAGTAAACCGACGCTTTGTGCAGCTTCTGCGAAACCAATGTCGCCACCACGCAGCCAATCATCAACGGCGGCATCAACTCATACTTCAGCGAGATTTCAAAAATCAGGATCATGGCCAACAACGGCGAGCGCGTTGTCGCCGCAAGGACACTCCCCATGCCAACAAGGGCAAATGCAACCGTGGGCGTTTTATCGGCAAAGTCAAACAGGCCAAGTGCTTGGCCAAAGGCCGCCCCTAGGCCTGCACCAAGAAATAGCGTTGGCGTAAAAACACCGCCGACTGTTCCAGCCCCAACCGTGCAAACTGTTGCGACAAACTTGGCAACCAACAAGCCAGCCAACACGACTAGCGGAATCTGCCAAGCTTGAAGTTCTGAGAGAACAGAGCCCTGGATGAGTTCCGTAAACCCTGTTTCAGATGAGTCTGCGTGCAGGATTTTGTTGGTGATTTCGTAGCCGTTACCCCAGACGCCCGGGAAAACCAATGCAATCAGGCCAACCGCTAGGCCGGCCAAGCCAAGCTTCGCCCAGATTGGCCAAGCGTATTTGCCAGTCGCGGACTGGGCATTTTGAATTGATTTAAGAAAAAAAGCACCTCCAGCCCCGGAAATAATTCCCAAAACCAAAAACCAGCCCATTTGGGAAAGACGGGCCGCTTGGCCATAATCGATCGATTCAGGTAATTCATACCAAGGCTCAATGCCGAACCAAAATCGTGAAACCATCGTGGCCATCACCGAAGCCATGACCAACGGGGCAAATAGGTTCATCGAAAAATTCCCAACTAAAACCAAGGCGGCAAAAAGTGCCCCAGCAATCGGGGCATTGTAGGCTGCAGCCAGACCGGCCGCGGCCCCACATGCCACCATCAGTCGAAGCCGATAAGGCTGCCATTGATGAAACTGCCCCCATTTAGAGGCAAATGAGGCCGTTAAGTGCGTAATCGCTCCCTCCCGGCCAATCGAAGCTCCCGTCCCGATACTCAAAAGGGATGACCAAGCGCTAACCAAGGTCGACCGCATCCCGATGCGGCCGTCTCCCACGGCTACAACCTCCAAAACATTCGACGGTTTTTGAATACCAGAAAGATGCGATCTTAAAAGAAGTACCATTCCGGCCAGAATCCCTCCCACAGTCGGAACAAGAATCCGAAGAAACGCACCCAAATCTTGTGCTAAAACAGCCGAATCCCCCGATTTTTGGAAGACGATCCACTGGATCAAAGCCACCAACTTTAAGAATACGAGATTCACTAAACCGCCGATAACCCCAATAATAGCAGCCAAAACAAGGTGAAACGCCTCTTCATTGGCCATGATGCGGTTAATTAGCTTCATCCGTTAATTTTTTAAGGGATCATAGACGAAAACTTATCACTCCCTCACCCGCAAGTTTAGCAGTAATCTTCAAGTGCGTCAAATTGACACACCAGACGAGTCAATAATCTATAAATGGCCAATAAAATGCTTTTTTAAAACATAGTTCACGAAAGTGTATCGACGTCCCGGATAAAGCATCTTGTGAGTTTGACAGTGAGTTGGCTGAGTGGTTGATATATTAAACTTTTTTCATCTCATTATTATTGGCGCGGGTAACTGCGTTTTTTTTGTGCCTTTGTGCTTTCTGGGGCTTGTGGGGCTTGGCCAAGTGCCGAGGTGTGTTTAGGTTGCGCTTTCCGATTTTGGCCAGGCGCTTGGCCAAACAGCGATTAATGAAGATTTCGAAAGTTGAAGCATTTCTGGTTTCGTGCCCTTTGATGGAGCCTTTGGTTTTGCCTTTCTACGGAGGGGTTCGGACGGTGCTGAAGCGGGACGCGATGTACATTCGGGTCACTGCCGATAATGGCCTATGCGGTTTTGCTCCGGGGCCGGCTCACGAAAGGGCTGAACGTGAGATTCTGGAGATTATCTCTCCGTTCTTGGAGGGGCGCGAACCAAGCGCCTGGCCAAGCTTTGACTTTCAAGGCGACTCGGAACTGACCAAGACTTATCGGGCGGTTGAGATTGCTGTTATGGACTTGGTTGCTCGATTTGAAGGCTGCCCATTGAGCGAACTCGCAGGTGGTGCCAAGCGAGATCGAATCAAGCTCTATGGCAGCGCTGGAATGTATATGGAGCCGGGGCATTTTGCGGAGGAGGCTGCTGCGATTACGGGCATGGGTTTCCACGCGTACAAGATGAGGCCGTCCCGCGGGCCGGATGCGGATTTGGAAACAGTGCGGCAAATGCGTACTGCGGTCGGGCCGGATGTTGGTTTGATGATCGACGCGCATTCGTGGTGGCGCATGGGTGATAAGACGTATTCGCCGGAGACGATTTTGGACTTGGCCAATTCGATGGCGGAGTATCAGCCGACATGGCTTGAGGAGCCTCTGCCTCCGGAAGATCACGGGGCGTATGTGCGATTGAAGGAGGCGGCCAAGTTCCCGATTGCGACTGGGGAACACGAACCGGACGAGGCTGGGTTCATGGACTTGTTTGACAAGGGCTGCGCCGATTTCATCCAGATGGATGTCTGCTGCCAGGGAGGCTTTGCGATGGGCAACCGCGTTATCGGGAAGGTGAAGCAGCACGGCCTTCGGTTTGCATTTCACAGTTGGGGTACCAATTTGGAAGTGCTTGCAGCCGCGCACCTCGGCGTTTGCTGGGGGGAGGATGTTGTCGAGTGGCTGGAGTTCCCCTGCTACTCGAACGACTCTAGACCGGGGATGTATCCGTTTCCCGCGGCGGATGAAATTCTCAAGGAGCCGCTTGTGATGGAAGACGGTTATCTGGTCTTGCCGGACGGACCGGGGCTGGGTATCGAAGTGGACGAGAGTATCGTCGAGAAATACCCGTTCATTCCCGGGCCGTGGTCTTATTTCAAAATCGACTCGCCGCCGGAGACGGTGGCCGTGACCGGTGACCACAGCGTCAAGTGGGTCGAGGGTGAGTAACCTAAACTAAATGGATCCGCTGATTATTTTGTTGATTGGGATGGCCGTGGTGATCGGCGGGGTCTTGTGGTTGCGGTTGCATGCTTTTGTGGCGCTGATTGGTGGGGCGTTGGTGGTCGGTTCTTTGGCAACGCAGGATGCCATCAAGCAGTCGGTGATGAATGATACCCGGATTGAAAAAGACATCCGTAAACAGGCGACCAACCGGCTTGGTCAAGACGATTCGAACCTAACCAACTTGGTTCAGGAGTTGCACAAAACCAAGGCCAAGCACACGGCGGCGCAGTCTGTGATTTCCCGTGTGACAGGCGCGTTTGGGAAGGCATGCGGCAGTTTGGGAATTCTCATCGCGATGGCGGCGATTATTGGTAAATGCCTTTTGGATAGCGGTGGCGCGGAGCGGATCATTCGGTCGGCGCTGGGGCTGCTTGGCGAGAAACGCGCCCCGCTGGCTTTTACCGGAAGTGGATTCCTGCTCGGCACGCCGGTTTTCTTCGACACCGTTTTTTATTTGATGATCCCGCTCGGCAAAGCGCTGGCGACGCGGTTCCGCGAGAACTACGGGTTATACATCATGACGATCGTGGCTGGGGCGACGATGGCACACTCGCTGGTGCCGCCTACACCAGGGCCATTGTTCGTGGCTGTTCAACTCGACGTCGATCTTGGGTTGATGATCATTATGGGGCTGGTGGTCGGTTCGGTGGCGTGTGCGACTGGTTATATTTATGCCAAGTTCGTCAACGGGCACAAGAAGTGGCATGTGCCGCTGCGCGACTCGCCTGATTCGCCATTAGCCAAGCTTGAGGAGATCGTGCAGCGCGAAGACAAATCGCTGCCGCCGCTTGGCCTAGCTTTGCTGCCGGTGCTGCTGCCGATTGCGCTGATCGCGGGCAACACGATTCTGGAAGAACTTGTCGCCGAGCCGCCTGTCGGCTTGGCCACTTTCCTTGGCGTGGTTGGCGACAAAAATATCGCGTTAATTATTTCGGCAATCGTTGCACTTGGGCTTTTGGCATTGCAAAAGAGGGGTGACAAACAGGCGCTGTTCGACTCGGTGCAGTCTGCGCTGGCAAGCGGTGGGGTGGTGATATTGATTACGGCAGCAGGTGCGTCGTTCGGGACGATGCTGCAGCAGACGAACATCGCGGCGAGCATTCGCGAATTGGCGGAGCAGTATAAAATCACCGGATTGATGGTATTGCCAATGGCGTTTTTGGTGACAGCAGTGGTGCGGACGGCGCAAGGCTCCGCCACAGTCTCAATGATCACCTCGGTGGGCATCTTTGCCGGGATGGCGGCGACACTGCCGTTCCATCCTGTCTATTTGGCGATGGCGATTGGCTGTGGTTCGAAGCCGTTTCCATGGATGAACGACAGCGGTTTTTGGGTGATTAACCGGATGAGCGGAATGACGATCGGCGAAACAATCCGCAGCGTGTCGTTTTTGATGACGGCGATGGCGATCGACGGCTTGATCGCCGTGATGCTCCTTGCCTGGCTTTTCCCGATGACCGGCTAACGTTTGGCCACGACCTTGGCCAACGGCTTAAACCGTGAGATCCAAAAAATTTTGCATCATCGTGTGGCCGTGCTCGGTTAGGATGCTCTCGGGGTGGAACTGCACACCCCAGATCGGCAGTTCCTTGTGCCGCAGGCCCATGATTTCTCCCTCCTCTGTTTCGGCGGTGACCTCCAAGCAGACCGGCAGCGTCTCGCGTTTGACAATTAGCGAGTGGTAGCGAGTGGTGACGTATGGGGAGGGGATGTTTTTGAACAGATCCTTACCGTTGTGGGTGATGGGCGAGGTTTTGCCATGCATCATTCGGTAGTTCACCACGATGTCGCCGCCGAAAGCATGGCCGATGCATTGGTGCCCGAGACAAACACCCATGATCGGCAGCTTGCCGCCGAAGTGTATGATAACGTCGTTGGACAGGCCGGCTTCGCGCGGTGTGCACGGGCCAGGGGAGACGAGGATGCGCTCAGGGTTCTCGGATTCGATCTGCTCGACCGTAACCTCGTCGTTTCGATGGACGAGCACGTCTGCCTTCAACTCGCCCAAATATTGGACCAGATTGTAAGTAAACGAGTCGTAGTTATCGAGTACGAGAACCATCGGCGGACAAAGTACAGTTCAAATCCGGCTTGGCCAAGCGCGGCAGGAAATCAAAATTCGAATTTCACATCGCCGAGGCGAGAGGCGATTTCTCCGATCACACGATCCTCGTCGGTTACGTCCTTGGCAGCGAAGGTGACGCTGAAGCGGATCGCCGGCTCGGCGTCATCCCACGGCACTGTGGAGATGAGCTTCTCGCGGATCAACCACTGCGAAAGGGCCTCTCCATTCTCAAACTCAACGCGTTCGCCGTCGGCCTTGACTGCCGCCTTGGCTGCGCTCATGTAGAGGAAAAAGGAGCCGCCGGATTTGTTCACCTGGAAACCGGCGTTTTGCAGCACGCCGATGAGTTTATCCATGCGGCGCGAGTACTTGATGGCGATGGCTTCGGTGATCTCGGGGTGGTCGTAACAGTAGGCCGAAGCATTTTGGATCGCGAGAAACTGGCCGGAGTCACTGTTGTCCTTCA
Organism: Pedosphaera sp.; assembly: GCA_022451065.1. Classification (GTDB taxonomy): domain Bacteria; phylum Verrucomicrobiota; class Verrucomicrobiia; order Limisphaerales; family UBA1096; genus UBA1096. The sequence goes on from JAKUOU010000019.1 coordinate 77,295, forward strand.
CGTCGCCGTAAGCCTTGACGAGCAAGGGGTTGCCGACCACGAAGCCGCAGCGCCAACCGGTCATGTTGAAATTCTTGCTGGTCGAGTGCAATTCAATGCCGACGTCCTTCGCGCCTGGCGTGGCGAGGAAGCTCAGAGGTTTGTTGCCGTCGTAAACTAAGCCGATGTACGCGGCGTCGTGGATCACGATGAGGTTGTTAGCCTTGGCGAAGTCAACCACCCTGGCGAAGAACTCCGGCGTGACGCTGGCGCCGGTCGGGTTGTTCGGATAGTTGAGCACGAGCACTTTGGTTTTCTCGAGCACATCTGCCGGAATGCTGTCGAGATCCGGCAGGTAATTGTTCTCCTCCGTTAACATGAGATTGTGCACTTTGCCGCCGTAGTACTTTGCATGCGTGCCAAACACCGGGTAGCCAGGGATCGTCATGATGACGTAGTCGTCCGGGTTGATGAACGCCGCTGGCAAAATGGAGAGCGCCGCCTTGCTGCCGATGGAGTGGAGTACCTCGGTGCTAGGATCGATACCGCTGACACCGCAGACTTTGTCGAGGAATCGGGCGGCGGCTTCCTTGAGCGCTTGGCCGCCGTTATCGGCGTAGCCTCGATTGGCCGGGTTTTGAGCCTCCTCGTGGAGCTGGGCGACAACCTCAGGGAACGCCATTTCATCTGGCTCACCCACGCCCATATCGATGATCTCTTCTCCCGGATTGGCGTCAAGAGCCGCCTTTTTGGCGCGCTTGATCTTCTCAAATTTGTAGATGGCAGTGTCTTTGCCGTATTTAGCACCGCCGATCCGTTCAGCAAACAGATTCTGAATATAGCTTTCGGACATTGTAAATAGTGGGAAACTGAGCCTGACCAAGCGAGGCCAAGCCGGGCGAAGCTTATTCGTGAAAGCAAATTGTGCAAGTCGACTTGGCCGCCGATTCCCAATCTAATACTCAAATTATACGAAACAAGCTGGTAAGGACCTCAAAATCGTGATGAAAAAACAAAGAAGTGTGACATTTTGACCTATCTTGGCGGTTTTTGAGTTGCATTGTGAATAGCTGGGGATAATATCGCGCCAGTTTGTCCCTATTGGGGCGCTTGGATTTGAACGCTAAACAACAGGAGGCTAATGGTACGGTCATTCGCATTTACGACCAAGGGAGCGTTGCACAGCAAGGACATCGAGTTGTTCCTGATGCCGACGTTGTTGTCGGATACCAAGCTGTTCCTGTGGGTTGACCTCGAGGATCCGACTCCGCAGGAGACCGAT
>JAKUOU010000190.1 GCA_022451065.1 Pedosphaera sp.
GCGGCCTTGTGGGGGCTGGAGCGCCAGGCGTTGGCGTTGATGGCGCGTTTCCCGGATCCACTGAAGGATCGCACTTCCAACGTCCGATCACGTATCCCACTGAAGAAGGAGGATCTGCGGGGACGTTCCGCCGCCGAGCGAATGCAGAATGTGGTGGCCATGCTTAATGAGGCAGATCGATTCAACTCCGCCATCACGTTGGCGATCGAGGTGCGAAAGGACGCCGAGGAGAAAGATCGGCAGGTGCAGGTTCTCTACCTCGGGCTCGGCCATGCCTATTATGCAGACCAGGGCGGCTTGTTTGCCGGTGTTGGTGTGCCGGGCATCGAGGGCTGGACGTGGACGGTGAATGCTGGGCTTGGCTCGAAGATCCGCGATGTCATCGATATTTACGAGAACGAACAGAAAGCGCAGTTTATACCGGTTCCGGTGAACATCAAGTAGGGAGGCAGGATGATGAAACAAGTTGCATTAGCCTTCACTCTCCTTTGCTCCGTCGCACTTGGCCAGGCGCAGACGTTTGAGGCGGCGGAGGCCTCGGCCAAGTCGGACCTGGACAAGGCCCTGGCCGAGTTGAGTGCGTTGGAGAAGAGGATCGCCGACGAAAAAATCCCGCTTGCCCGCGAGTTAAATACGCTCGAGAGCGAGGTTATCGCCAAGCGGCGCGAGCATACGGAGGCCAAGCGACTTCAGGACCGAAAGTCAGTTGACCTGGGCAAACTGAAGGCGGAGGAAAAGGCATTCACGGATCAAAACGACTACCTGCGCAAGACGCTGCTGGAGGAGTACATTCGGCGGTTTGAGACGCGTGTTCATGCGAGTGAAAAGGAGCAGTACCAGTCGATCATCAAGGATGCCCGTGAGACCAACGAGAATCCATCCAGTCCGGCCGAGTCGGTGTTCACCAAGCAGCTGAGCGTTGTGCAGGCGGCGCTCGACCGGCTAGGCAACCTCTTGGGCGGGCACATTTATGACGGCTCGGCGCTGAATACCGACGGCATCGCCGAGCGCGGCAGGTTTGTCATGATCGGCCCTCTCGTGGTGTTCAAGGGCAACGACGGCAAGGCCGGGTTGGCAGAGCAGTTGCGTGGTTCGACAGACGCGACGCTCATTGACATCGGCCCGGAACATCAGGCGGGGATTGCCGCCGTTGTCAGCAGCGGCACCGGCTTGTTGCCGCTCGACTCAACGATGGGCAACGCGCTCAAGATTAAACAGGTGCAGGAAACCTGGTGGGAACACATCAACAAGGGCGGCGTGGTGATCTGGCCGCTGCTGGCGCTTGGCTTGGCGGCCGCACTGGTGGCGCTGATCAAGTGGTGGCAACTGGCCAATCTGAGCAGGATACAGCCAAGTGATTTGCAGTCGATACTTGACCACGTGAACGACAATGACACGGCCTCCGCCCTGGTCCTGGCTAAGCGTATCAAGGGCCCGGCCGGCGATCTGCTGCAGACTGCCATACAAAATGCCGGGGAAAGCCGGGAGATGATCGAGGAGATTCTTTACGAGAAGATGCTACACACCAAGCCGAAGCTCGAGCGCATGCTGCCGTTCCTCTCGCTGACGGCGGCGACTTCGCCCCTGCTCGGCCTGCTCGGCACTGTCACCGGCATGATCAACACTTTCAAGCTGATCACCGTGTTTGGCACCGGCGATCCGAAGCGTCTTTCCTCCGGCATCTCGGAGGCGCTGGTCACCACCGAGTACGGCTTGATCATTGCTGTGCCGTGCCTGCTGCTCTTCGCGCTCTTGTCGCGCAAGGCCAAGGGTATACTCGCCAGTATGGAGCAGACGGCGGTCGGTTTTGTGAACGGGCTGGCGGCAAGGAATCAACGTTGACCGATGGCTGACACCCTCCAGTATATTGCTGAAACCTGGCAATCCGGCGGAGTGGTGATGTTCCCGCTGTTGCTGGTGGCGCTGTTGATTTACACCGTGGCCACGAGCCTGTTACTTAGTTTTGGTAAACGCGGGTACAGGCATCTGAAGGACGAAACTGTGGTCGGCTGGGTGAAGACCCCTACAAAGGGCGAGGGGGAGGTCGGCGAAATTATTCGCTACACGCAAGATGAAGTTCAAAAAATGGACGAAGTCCACAGCCGGTTTTCGGAAGTGTTCGCATCACGGTTGCCGTTTTTTGAGCGGCGTTTGATCTTCCTCAACACTCTTGTGGCCACAGCGCCGCTGCTTGGCCTATTGGGCACTGTGATGGGGATGCTGATGACGTTCAAGGGCCTCTCGGTGGGCGGCGGCAAACTAGTGGACGTGGTAGCCAGCGGCATTTCCGAGGCACTGATCACCACCGAGATGGGGTTATTGATTGCGGTGCCAGGCTACTTCATGGCTTACGCGATCAAGCGACGGAAGGATGAGTACGAGGCATTCCTCGTGCGGTTGGAAAGCCTGACGCTGCAGCATTTTAAACGAAAGGCGGCGGCATCGTGAGGGCGCGCCGATCCATTATGGGGGCCGAGGAGGCCATGGACATCAACATCTCGCCGCTGATCGACATGGTGTTCATCCTGCTGATTTTTTTTATCGTCACCACCGTGTTCGTTGAGGAGACCGGCGTGGAGGTCGAGAAGCCGGAGGCGGCATCTGCGATGCAGCTCGATAAGAACAGCGTTCTCATTGCAGTGACAACCAAGGGCCAGGTCGTCTACGGAGGGAAGGAAATTGGCGTGAATGGGGTGCGTGCGATCGTCCGCCGCTTGACGACCAAGGAGGACATGCCGGTGATCATCCAGGTGGATGAAGGTGCCAATGCAGGCCTTGTGGTGCGAGTCATTGATGAGTCAAAACTTGGTGGTGCGAAAAGTATCAGTTTGTCCGCCGATCTTCCGTAGCAGAACATGGGTAAGGTTTTTCAAGTCGAATCAAAAAACAGTGGGGTCCTTATGGGACTGGTTGGCGGTGTGTTGATTTCCCTGCTGCTGTTTCTGATTCTGCCGTTCACCCAGAAGCTTTCCGGCTCGAATCCCAAGAACCTACTTCTGAAGGTGGACGTGTCCCTGCCGCCCCCGCCTCCGCCTCCGCCTCCGCC
>JAKUOU010000191.1 GCA_022451065.1 Pedosphaera sp.
AAGCTGTTGTGCAAATCGCCGGTAAGCACAAACACGCCCTTGTCGAGGCCATCCCAAAATTCAATCAGCTCCTCGCGCTCCCTGAGGAACACCGTCCACGCGTCGTCCTTCTTGATGGTCAATTGCCGGTCATCGCCGCCACCGCTGCCGACGTGTGGCACCATGAAGTTCACCGAGGACACGACAAAGATAAAGTCCGCCTGGCTGTTGCGGATGCCGTTCTTCAGCCATTTTAGTTGCTGCTTGCCTAGCATGGTGGCCTTGGGGTTGTTGGGGTTGTTGACGTTGTGCAGACTACGGTGCGAACGGGTGTCGAGCAGGAAAAAGTCGCAGTTGGACACGCTGAACTTGCCGTAACAGCGGCGGCCGATGGAGTAGGCCTGCGATCCGTCGGACTTGGCCGGTGGATTGATGCGGAGCTTCTTCGGGCCAAGCACCTTGACGATCTCGTAAACGGCGGAGTTGGGATCGCCGGGTTGCGAGTCGAGCGCGGCATCCTTCACGCCGGCGGTTGGCGTTCCCCAATGCACATGTAAATTGGCCAAGTCGGTGAGGTTGAGCTTGGTGAAGTCGGCGTTCGAATCCTCCAGCACATCGCTTCCGGCCTTGAAGGTGCCGATGCCAAACCAGGCGGGAGCGTCGTGCTCTATCGGGTTCGCCCAGGCGAGGTAGTCAAACCAGGCGCGCGTGGCGATGTCGCGGAACACCGCGCGGCGGTTCACATAGCCGACCTCACCGGTTCCGTAAATGTCATTGAGAAACTCGTGATCGTCCGCCGTGTAAAAGGACGGCACGTGTCGGTGCCACTCGCTCAAGTTGCGTCCTCGCTCAAGGTAGGTTTTGTAGTTCTCCCAAACACCGACAATGGTCGGGGCCTTGCGGACGATGTCGGGTGCCTGGCCAATCGAGCCGAGTCCCACCTGGTGCAGCCACTCGCTGGCCGGATAGTCGCGGCGGTTCTCGTAAAGCCAATCGCCGTTGAGGATTGCGAAGTTTACCTTGTCTCGAACCTGGGCGTTTAGCGTGTCAAAGACAGGCAGGGTGGGGCCGGCGCTGTCGCCGCCGCCGCGTTGGTTGTTGCCGCAGGCAAACTCGAACCGGAAATTGAACAACCCCTCCGGATTGCCCTTGGCGTTTTTAAAATCTGCCGCCCGCGGCAATGTAAGAAACGAGCCACTCAACTGATGATCTGCGATGCGATAGTAATAACGCGTGTTCGGTAGCAGCCCGCTAAGGGTGAGAATGCCGGTGTTGTCTCGATCGATTGAGGTCGATTCAAGCGTCGCTGTCTTGGACAGGTCGTTTTTGTCGGTGCCGTAAAAAATGACTATCCTGCCCGGCCGCGCGGTGCGCAGCCAAAGGCTCATTGAGTCGGCCGAGGGTCGGCCGAGTATTGGGCCGTGGGTGACACGCGTGTCATTCGGTTCCCCATCTTGGCCAAGCGCCGGCATGAAGAAAGCCAAGTGCATTCCAAAAAACAGAGTAACAGAGGTTCGAAATAATCTGGTCATTACGGCTCGGCCATTGTTCGCGCTTGGCCAAGCGCCGTCAACTGCTTCGACAGCAGGTGCGTAAAAGGGATCGGGCGGGCCAAAGGTCACAGGGGAGGGACCGTTGTCCCCTGTGGTATGAGACTTGGTTTGATTATTTGCGAAAAGCTGCAGCCGTTCGAACCCGCGCTGGCGCTACTCGCCAGCAGCTTTCAATTCTTCACCCCTCTTGCCACCGTGTTTGCGGAGGAGTGCGGCGATTTCGGGTTTATTTTTGGCCCAGTCAAGCGGAGTGTCGCCATCGACATCTTTTGCGTTTACTTCCGCTTTCTTGGCGATCAGTGCGGCAACAATTTCGTGGTGTCCCCTGTAGGCGGCGCCGTGCAGCGGCGTCCATCCATTTTCATCCCGGACACTCAACTCCGCGCCCCTGGAGATGAGCAGCTCGGCGATTCCCATGTGGCCGTTATACGCTGCCCGGTACAACGGGGTTCTCCCCAGGTCATCCTTTCCATCGACATCCGTGCCGGCGGTCAAGTGTTGCTTGACGGCCTCTATGTTTCCATTTGCGGCATCATCGGAGAGTGCACCAAGTTTGACGGCTGATTTGCCACCGTGTTTGCGGAGGAGTTCGGCTGCATTCTCGTCCGCCAATTCCAGCGGGGTTAACCCGGCACTGTTCTTCACGTTCACCTCCGCGCCATTGCCGATGAGCAGCGCGGCGGTGTCCCTGTGCCCGCTGCGGGCGGCGCGATGCAGGGGAGTCAGGCCTTCCGCGTCTTTTTCGTTCACCCTCGCGCCCTTGGCGATGAGCAGTGCGACGATCGCGCTATGACCGCCCGATGCCGAGTAATGCAGCGGCGTGATGCTCTCGCTGTTCTTCGCATGGACATTTGCCCCTTTGGTGACGAGTAATTTGGCGGCCGCTGCCTGGCCTGCGCGGGTGGCATAGTGTAGCGGAGTCGCGTTCCATTTGTTCAGTGAGTTCACATCCGTGCCGGCAGCCCAGTGTCGTTCTACGGCTTTAACGTCGCCTTTCCACGCAGCCTGGTGAATCGAAACACTCGGTGGCTTGATCTTTGCCGTTGATGCTTGTTGGTAGGAAGAAGTGGCGCAGCCGATCAGCAGCGCGGCTGCAGTTGATGTTACAATGACTTGGTTCATGGAACTAATAACGGCGAAACGATAGAGCAATCGACCCGGGATGGTCCAACACCAATGTGTTGCCTCGGTCAAGTGCGGTCAATTGCCTTGAGTCGTGTTTCGCCATGGACTAGTTTGCGTGCGTCAGGGCCCACGGAGTGCGTACTTACGAACCCCGCCAGGGCCGGAAGGCAGCAACGGTAGTTTGCTTCGTATTTGCCGTGGTCACCCTGGCGTTTCCCATCCCCACAAACTTGCCTCCGGCCATGAGCTGTGGCTACGCTGCGTCCGTGAACCTGTTCAAACTCTTTCGCACGATGGTTGTTGCCTTGGTGGTTCTCTACATGGCCGAGCCGGCGGTAATCTCCGCCGCTGACAAGCCGAATATCCTGGTCATCCTCG
>JAKUOU010000192.1 GCA_022451065.1 Pedosphaera sp.
ACGTGAGCAACTGGCCAAAGTCATCATCGGTCAGGGTGGGGTGGTCAGTCAGGTTCTGATCGCTATCCTGACGCGTAGTCATGCCTTGCTTGTCGGTGTTCCTGGCTTGGCGAAAACGCTTTTGATCTCCTCGATCGCCGAAACTTTAGATCTTACGTTCAAGAGAATCCAATTCACGCCGGATCTGATGCCAAGCGATATTACCGGCACCGAGGTCATTTATTCCGATCCCGCAACCAACGAACGACAGTTCAAGTTTCTCAAGGGTCCCATCTTCGCCAATATTGTGCTGGCAGATGAAATCAATCGAACGCCACCAAAAACACAGGCAGCCATGCTTGAGTCAATGCAGGAGTGCAAGGTTTCAGTGGGCGGGGAGGACTTTCCACTGCCAAACCCGTTCTTCGTCCTGGCCACGCAAAACCCGATTGAACAGGAAGGTACCTATCCCCTTCCCGAGGCGCAACTCGATCGTTTCATGTTTATGATCAAGGTCGACTATCCGAGCGAGGAAGAGGAGTTTGAGATCATGAAAGCCTATACGGGGGCACAGGGGGAAAAGCCGGTGTCCGTGCTTAACACGGCTGAGATCCTAGAGATTCAGAGGCTTGTGCGAACCGTGCCTGTCGCCGATCACGTTATGCGCTACGCGGAAAAACTAGTGCGCGTCACGCGTCCAAAGTCGAAGGAGGCACTCGCTTTCTGTAAGGAATGGCTCACATGGGGCGCTGGGCCACGGGCTGGACTCAATCTCATTCTTGCAGCCAAGGCGCACGCTCTGATCAACGGCCAAAACTATGTTAGCTGTGACAATGTCTCGTCAGTGGCACCTCCCATTTTCCGCCATCGACTGATCCCAAACTTCGCCGCACAAAGCGAGGGACTCAACGCTGACGATATCGCCGAAAAAATCATCGAAGAGGTACCTAAGTTTGAAGCCTAAAAGCCCTGCTTCGCAGCCAAGCGAAATGAATCTTCTCGATTCCGAGACAATTGCACGCGCAGAGGCTCTTGGGTTAAATGCCCGCTACGTGGTGGAAGGTTACATGGCGGGAGAACATCGTTCCCCCTACCATGGATTCGCCGTTGAGTTTGCCCAACACCGTGAATACACCCCCGGCGACGACACCCGCCACCTGGACTGGAAGGTCTTGGCCAAGACGGAGCGGCATTACATCAAGCAGTACGAACAGGAAACCAATTACGTTGCGCATTTGCTGGTCGATGGCAGCGAATCAATGAAATACGGCTCGGGCGATGTAACCAAACTGGATTACGCAAAACAAATTGCCGCTTGCCTGGCCTATCTTATTTTAACCCGGCGTGATTCTGTTTCGTTAGCTATTTTTGACGAAGAGATTCAGGAGTATACCCCAAGGAGCGACAACCGGAAAAATCTGTTCAAGATTGTGTCGAAACTTGCAGCCTTCGACGCAAACAAGGAAACCCGGACAGCAGACGTGCTTCATCATGTTGCGCACCAGTTAAAGCGCCGAGGGATTATTGTTTTGATCAGCGATTTTTTTGATGATGACGATGAAGTCTTGGAGGGGATCCAACACCTTCGGTTCGGAGGGCACGAAGTGATTGCATTTCAAGTGCTAGATCCACACGAGATCGAGTTTCCTTTCGGTGGACTTGTGGAATTTGAAGGGTTGGAAAACATCCCAAAATTGATGACCCGCCCCAGCCAAATTCGGGAAACTTACCTCCGTGAATTTGAGTCATTCCGTGAGCGGCTTCGGATTTCTTTTGGCAGAAACGACAGCCATTTTGTGAGCATCAATACAAATGAGCCGCTTCATCAGATTCTCTCTCGTTACCTTGGCTTCCGAAAAGTCGCATCGAACTGGTGAGTTTCCTGAATCCATTGTTGCTGTTAGGCATTGGGACGATCTTTGTTCCAATAATTATTCACCTGCTGAACCGCAGGCAGTTTCGGCGAGTGACATGGGCTGCAATGCGGTTCCTTAAAACCAGTATCGACCAAAACCAGCGCCGCATGAAACTGGAGGATTTAATCCTTCTGGCGCTTCGTTGCCTGCTGTTGGCGTTGTTGGCATTCGCCCTTGCTCGCCCTGCGCTGCCTTGGTTGAAGTCCCAACTGCTTGGGGCCAAGGTTGCCTCCGTGGTGATTCTCGACAACTCCGCGAGCATGGCCACGATTAACGGGGATCAAAGCCGACTGACCTTGGCCAAGCAGGCAGTTGCCGTCTACATTGAAGGACTTCCGCTTGGTTCTTCGGCCTCCATTCTTTCTGTCTCGGGAGTGGAAACACAACGAACCAGCAATCTATCCCATGCCAAATCGGTCGCCCAAGATGTTCCACAGTCTGGCCAGGTGCTGGACATACTCGGAGTCCTGAGCGAAGCGCATAAGCAAATTCGCAAAAGCGGAGCCGTGGAGAAGGAGGTCCAGATGTTTACTGACGGCCAAGCGGCAAACTGGGATTCATTCGATGAAGTCATCCGTAAAATGGAAGAGATCCGGCAGGACGCTGAGATTTCAATCATCCTGACGGGAAAAGAGGCTGCTGCCAATCAAAGCATTGATAGTCTGGATCTGGTCAGTGCAATTCCATCCCTGAATCAACACGTCACGTTTCAGGTGGATATCACCAACCACGAAACATCAGAGACTTACGATATCCCTGTTCAACTCGAAGTGAATTCACAACCCATTGGTGAACCATGGATCATCCACTCTTTGCCGGCAGGCAAAACGGAGTCCCTAACATTTCATGCGCCGTTAACCATCCCTGGCCAGACTCGTGTCACTGTATTGTTGCCAGGGGATTCGTTGCCAATCGACGATAGGAGGACGATCATCGTTAACGCCCGAAGAAAAGTTCAGGTATTGTTAGTCGATGGGGATCCCGGAAACATCGATACGGAGGCGGAGACCTTTTTTCTTCGCCTTGCCTTGGTGCCAGTTACCAGTGAACAAATCGATCAATATCCCGTTAAACCGATTGTTATTAGACCGTCGGAAATCGAGACAAGCGACCTCGACCGGG
>JAKUOU010000193.1 GCA_022451065.1 Pedosphaera sp.
ATTATTCGATACATCACGATAGTGAAGAATTGAAATGAAACACTTCCTACTCACAACAATCGCATTCTCCACAAAACGATTATGAGATTTCTAATGCATTTTGAGCACAAAACTCAGCTGAGAAGGTACACTGCAGTCATCCTTGCTTTTCTATTCCTGCCACTTCCAGTAGGGAGCATTGATTCGACTGGGACAAGAAACGTTAATTCAGGGAAAAATTTTCCAAACGGGGAAAGTCAGCTTGTCAACAATCTCAAAGCTGGCAAGGCGCAGACGATTGTCACTTATGGCACAAGCCTGACCTCTGGAGGCGCCTGGGTGCAGCAACTTGGCCAAGCGCTTGAGGCACGGTGGCCCGGCAAGGCCAAGGTCATTAACAGCGGTGCGGGCGGCATGTGGTCCACTTGGGGAGTCGAGAACCTGGACACGCGAGTCCTCGCGAAGAAGCCGGATACGCTCTTTATCGAGTTTGGAATCAACGATGCCTATCTCGACTACAAGACCACAGTAATCTCGGCCCGTGACAATCTGGAGAATATGATCCAGCGGGTTCAAGCAACAAAGCCCGATACGGAGATTGTATTGATGACGATGAATCCGCCGGTCGGCAATCACCTAAAGGCGAGGCCGGATATCAAAAAGTACTACGAGATGTACCGGCAGGTAGCCAAGGTCCAGGGGCTCAAGCTCATCGACCATGCGGTGCATTGGGAACGTGTGCTGGAGCACAATACGAATGTCTTTCACCGGTATGTTCCTGACGGTATCCACCCGAATGCGGAGGGCTGTGGCGATATCACCACGTCGACGCTGCTCAACTGCCTTGGTGTGCCACCCATCGATGCGCCGGGTAAGATCAAGGTGCTGATGGTCGGCGGCCGTGGTTCACACGACTGGTCCGGGTTCTATGACATCCTCGATCCGCTGCTCGAAAAGACGGGCGACTTTGTCATCGATCTCACGCTCGAGATTGATTCGCTTCGGGCACCATATATTTCCAACTACGACGTTGTGTTGTTTTACGGGCCGGGCGGCGATTTCACCAACCCGGCACAGGAGAAGGGGCTACACGATTTTGTCAAAAAAGGAGGAGGACTTGCCGGCATACACGCCACGGATGCCTTCAAGAAATCCGATGTATTCTGGCGCCTGTTGGGCGGCCGGTTCACCACACACCGGGGCGGTGAGTTCACGATTCGTATCATGGACAAGGGCCATCCCGTGACAGCTCATTTCGACGATTTTCGTATCCACGATGAGACCTATCAAAACGAATACCATCCCAAGTTCAAACTCCACAGCCTGTTCCGCATGGATCGCGGGCAGGAACAGCAATCGATGGGATGGATTCAGAATTACGGCAAAGGCCGTGTCTTCAACACAACGCTAGGCCACGACGGCAAAGCGTGGAAAAACGAGGAGTTCCAGCAGATCGTCCGGCGCGGACTCTACTGGGCAGCAGGCCGTGAACCAAAATAGCCGATCGGCTTACACGCCGAGTGACCACTCACCGTGGTAGTCGAGTTTCTTGAGCAACTTGTCGGCCTCCCTATCGCCAACAACATTTTCGTTTTTTGCATCCCACTTTAGCGGGCGCTTCAACGCATCGGAAACGTAGGCAAGGTGTCCCGGAGTGATCGATCGGTGCCCCGTCTCCGCCGGGCAGATACACTCCTTCCGAAATAGGATGCCGTCGATGAAGTTGCGCCGATGATCGTCTGAGCGATATGCCCTGACCGGCCCGGGATTGAACCCCTCCTTGGTCCACTCCGGGTTGGATGTCTGGAACGCCCGGCGATCCGTATAAACCCAGCCGTCATCGCCGAAGAACCGGACTCCGCGACCAACCTTGTTGGAGATCACAATCTTAAGCCCGCCCTCGTACTCGGAGCGAACGGTGTAGTCGATCGGACTATCGAAAATCTTCCCATTCTCCGGGTAGCGGAAGTGTTGCGCCTCCACCTTGACCGGGCCGCTCTTGTCGAGGCCAAGCGCCCAGTGGGCGATGTCATTGTGGTGGCCGATCCAGTCCATGAGCGTACCGCCGCCATACTCCATCGCCCAGCGCCAGTAAAAGTGAAGCCGGCCGGAATGAAACGGCAGCTTGCGGCGCGGGCCACACCACAGGTCGTAATCAAGGTGCTCCGGGATTGCCTGACCGCGATTCTCCTCATCCGACGACTCGCCAGTGGGCAGGCCAACCTGCACCTCCTTCACCTTGCCGATGTGTCCGTTCATCACTACCTCGACCGCTTTCCTGAAAAACGTGTTCGATCGCTGCTGCGATCCGACCTGAAAAATCCGCTTATGTTTCGCAACCTCACGGCAGAGAACATGCCCCTCGTGAAAACGATGCGTGATCGGCTTTTCGCCATAGACATCCTTGCCGCTGCGTATCGCCTCAAGGCAGGTGATGGCGTGCCAATGATCGGGCGTTGCCACAACGACCGCATCGATGTCCTTCCGCGCGCAAAGTGCTCGAAAATCCCGGTATATTTTACAACCCTCGCCAAAGAGCTTTTCTGCAAGCGCCTTGCCCTTGTTCGCGTGAACCTCATCGGGATCGGCCACGGCAATGAACTGAACTTCGTTGCACGTCCGCTTGAAGTCTGTCATCAGGTCAAGCCCCTTGCCACCCGCACCGATCAGGCCAAGTGCCAAACGGTCGTTTGCGGCAGGTTTGGCGTCTGTCCCAAACACCGTTGCTGGAACGATCGTCGGCGCAACAATCGCGCTGGATGTCTTTAGAAAGGTTCGTCGATTCAGTTTGACTTTCATGTCTCAATCCTTCGTACCCATTTTGATTTTTTGACAAGGAAACATGGGCAAATCCTGCCCTAAAGTTCTGCGGAATCCGAGTGAATTCTCCGCTTGGCCAAGCGACCCGTCGCCACCGTGCTCCCGTAGCTCAGTTGGATAGAGCAGTGGTTTCCTAAACCATTGGTCGTAGGTTCAAATCCTACCGGGAGTGC
>JAKUOU010000194.1 GCA_022451065.1 Pedosphaera sp.
GCCGGTGGGGATGTTGAGGATACCTTTGCCGACATCGCCGCCGACGGCGAACTAGCCAGCGGCAAGGGTATTGCTTTCCCCGATGACCCGCCCAACGTGCAACCCGACGCGGATTGAACCGAACCCGCGCCCCAAATAAATGAGCAAGGACAACCACCCCACGCCTGACGCGGTTCAATACCGCAGCGCGACCATCGAGCGCGCCGAGTCAATCGACGCGGACACGCGCACGGTGCAACTCGCATTCAGCAGCGAGGAGCCGGTGGAGCGGAGTTTTGGCAACGAGGTTTTGAGCCATGCCGACGGTGCGGTGGATTTGACCCGACTCAATGACGGCGCGCCCCTCTTACTTGAGCATGACCGAGGCCAACAGATTGGCGTGGTCGAGCGTGCCTGGGTGGATGATGAGGATCGAAAGGGCAGGGCAACGGTGCGGTTTTCACAGAGTGCCGCAGCGCGAGAAATTTTTCAGGACGTGCAAGATGGTATTCGCCGGTTGGTTTCGGTGGGCTATTCGGTTGCGCGTTTTGCTAGTGAAAAAGCTGACAAAGGGCTGGACACCCTGCGGGCAGTGGATTGGCAACCTCTTGAAATATCGCTGGTAAGCATACCGGCCGACAGCACGGTGGGAGTGGGCCGCGCTGGGGAGGATCAACCGACTCAATTAAACAACGAACCAATTACGAACATGGACAACGAAAAAAATACCGTGGAAGATACCCGCGAAAACGTCCGCGTTGAGGTGCGACCCGACAAGCGCGCGGAAGAAATCGCCGCGCTGGGCAAACGCTTTGACGCGAGCAGCGAAGCAATCGAGCACATTGCCACCGGCAAAAGCGTGGATGACTTCAAAGATTACCTAATGAACCGCCAGGCCGAGGCGCAGCCGGTGCAGATCGAGCAGCAAACCGACCTCGGCATGGATCAAAAAGAGGTTGAGCAGTACAGCCTGGTACGCGCAATCAAGGCCACCGCTGACGGCGGCCTTACCGGCGTTGAACTCGACGCCAGCCGTGAACTCGAAAAGCGTTACGGCCGGCCCGCACAGGGCTTTTATGTGCCCAACGACGTGCTGAATTATAAGCGCGATTTAACGGCAACCGGCGGCGACACTGGCGACAAATTAGTGGCCACGGCCCTCGGCGAATACGTGCCCGCACTGTCGGCCGATCCGCTGGTGGTGCGCCTCGGCGCTCGCGTACTGAGCGGACTGCGCAGCAACGTGAACTTGCCCAAGGGTGGCCAAGCAACGGCCTACTGGGTAACGGAAAACGGCGAACCGACTGAGAGCACAATGACCCTCGGGCAGTTGGCGCTCTCACCGAAACGCATCGCTGCATATAGCGAGCTTTCCAAGCAACTGATTGCGCAAAGCGATCTCAGCGTGGAGCAGATCGTGCGTGATGACCTCAACCTGCAACTGGCCATCGCCATCGACAAGGCGGCGATCCAAGGTAGCGGCAGCAGCAACGAACCCACCGGCATCACGAACGATTCAAGCGTAAACGAGGTGACCGTGAGCGGCAGCGTGCACGCGCTGGCCGACGTGGTGAATTGCGAGAAGGAAGTGGCAGCCGACAATGCGCTGATGGGCAACCTGGCGTATGCCATGACGCCGGCCGTTAAGGCCAGCCTCAAGACCACATCCGTGGACAGTGGCTCGGGCCGTTTCATAATGGAAGGCGGCGACCTGAACGGATACCGCGCGGAAGCAAGCACGCAAGTGCCTGACAACACGCTGGTGTTTGGTGACTTCTCACAGCTTATTGTTGCGGAGTTTGGCAGCGGCGCTGACATCGTGGTTGACCCGTACAGCTTGGCCACCACCGGCATGATTCGCCTGACTGTGAGCCGTTTGGCTGACATCGGGTTGCGTCATCCCGAGGCATTCGCCAAGGCCGTCCACAGCTAAAAATTAGGGGACTGGATACACTCGGGGCGGGCGTGAAAAACCGCCCGCCCCGATTTTTTTACCCATGAGCATTGCCACCGAAATTGCCGACGGCCTCGGGGAATTGGAAACCGATTTCCCCGCCACGTTCGTCTGGAACTCGACAACGTATAAGTGCCTTGCCGGCAGCGAACGCCGCGACGTGGCCGCCGGTGAGTGGGGATTGGAACAGGAGGACAGTTTGTCGTTGATCGTCCAACTTGCTCAATTTGGCACTGGCAGCAAGCCGGCCGAGCGGCAAAAAATCACTTTCAACTCGCGCACCTATCGCATCGAATCTATCGAGAAAGCGCCACAGGATGCGTTCGTAATTTACCGTTGCACACGCAACCGATGACATGGCTTTTGCACACCTTCCCACACTGATTGAAACACGACTGGCAAACGCCATTGCCGATGAAACATTCGCCAGCGGCGTTACCGTGTCGGCGTCAACCGGCGCGCAGCTTATCGAGTTTCCTGCCGTCATTGTGGCGCTTGAAAAGGGCACGGAGGAGCCGGCCCACAGCGGCAATTTTCAGTGCGAAATATCGCTGACCGTGCTGTCGCGTGTTGACCCCGACAACGCGGAACTCGCGGCCGCTGGCCACGACGTGGCACGACACATCTCTCCTGAGGCACTACTGAAATATGCCCTTGATAGTGGTTTAGAAGTCAATCCGGTCGAACAACGATTCCCAATATTACTCCATGGGCCTGTAGGATCCGCATGGCTTGAAAGAGAAGGCAGTATAACTGACCAGGAGATCTTACACAGTATAAGGTGGCATACAACTGGGCATCCGAATCTTTCTCCCCTCGGCCAAATCGTTTTTCTCGCGGATAAACTGGATCCGAATAAGAAAAGATCTTACCCTTTCCAAGAAACTGTGAAACAAGCCGCCCGTATTAAACTGAGCGATGGCATGACCGAATTCTTAAACGGAGCCCTCCAGCAACA
>JAKUOU010000195.1 GCA_022451065.1 Pedosphaera sp.
AATTGTTTATGTGCTCGATCGCCTCGCCCACACCATCGACGGTTTTCACTGAGAGAACAAGGTCGAGATATTCCTCGCCCCAATCCGTCTCGCTGGCGCTCACCACGTCGATGAGACTCCCATCAAGCAATGCCTGGGTCGTCTTGTCACCGCGCAATTCGACGTTCGCCTCGGCCAAGCGTTTGGCCAAGCGGGGCAGTGCTTCGGCGGCAATGACCTGGTCGACGAGCAGCGTCTCGGCAGCGTTACAAACGCCCGGTCGGTGCACTTTTGAGTTGAAGATGATTTCCTCCGCCATTGCCACATCGGCCGCGCCGTCAATGTAAACATGGCACACGCCCTTGTAATGCTTGATGACCGGCACCTGCGAACATTCTGCCACGGCGCGAATGAGACTCTCGCCGCCTCGCGGGATACACAGATCAACATCACGAGTTAGCGAAAGCAATTCGGGGATGGCGGCGCGATCAGTGGTCGACACGACTTGAATGGCATCATTGGGGAATTCCGGCATTGCCTTTGTTGCCGCCTGGACCATGATTTTTGCAATGGCTTGGTTCGAGTTAATCGCCTCCTTGCCGCCGCGAAGAATTGTCGCGTTGCCGGACTTGAAGCAAAGGCTTGCTGCATCGGCCGTGACGTTTGGGCGCGATTCATAAATAATGACAATCACCCCGATTGGCGCGGCGATCTTGGTGAGTTTTAACCCGTTTGGCCGGGTGCGCTCCTCAATGATTCGACCGACCGGGTCGGGCAGTTCAGAGACCTCACGCAAGCCCGTAACCATGCCCCTGATGCGTGCCTCATCCAGCAGTAATCTATCCAGTAGCGCCTTGGATAAGCCGCTCGCCTCAGCGGCGCTCATGTCCTTTGCGTTTTCTTGCTGAATAAATTGTGAGTTGGCCTCAATGCCATCGGCCATAGCCAGGAGGCAGTTGTTTTTCTCGCCGGCTGATAGGCTGGTCAAACGGCGAGAAGCCAGGCGGGCGCGCCTAGCCAATTCGGTCATATCCTCTTTCAAACTCATGCAACGGCCATGCTACAGCCAAGTTAAGTGAGTGTGAATCTCATTCCCTTGCCAAGTTGTTGGTGCATTTTTCTTTGGGTGCGGTTCTAGATGGATTATAACGCCCTGTCCACTTGGATAGGGAATAGCAATGGATGATCTTGTAAAACTCGAGCGAAATGTTCGATCCATTTATGCCAGAAAACTCTCGTTACTGGCGAGTCGCTATCGATTCGACCTTCCGGTGAGCGACAAGGATGTGCCAGGATCGCCGAGGGTGCTTTTCTTAGGTAACCACTCCTCCGGTAAATCGTCGTTTATCAACTATATCGCCGGTGCCGATATTCAGGAATACGGAATGGCTCCGACGGATGACGGATTCACTCTAGTCACCTATGGAGAG
This sequence comes from Pedosphaera sp., assembly GCA_022451065.1. Taxonomy (GTDB): domain Bacteria; phylum Verrucomicrobiota; class Verrucomicrobiia; order Limisphaerales; family UBA1096; genus UBA1096. The sequence goes on from JAKUOU010000195.1 coordinate 1,410, forward strand.
GAGGAGGAAACACTCGATGGGCAGGCACTGGTGTCGCATCCAGAGTTGGACTACCAGGAATTAGGTAGTCTTGGCCCCGAGTTTCTAGCCAAGCTATCCTTCAAGACCTACCCGTCAGAAAACCTGCGGCAGTTGACGTTGATCGATAGCCCGGGAATGATCGATTCTGCCAGCAACCAGCAGCTTCGAGATTACGACTTCCGGGAGTGCATTCGCCATTTTGCCGATAGAGCCGACTTGATTCTGTTCTTTTTTGACCCCGATAAACCGGGCACCACCGGCGAGGCGATTTCTATTTTTACGAATCAATTGGCCAGTATCGACCACAAGTTGTTGATTGTGCTTAACAAGGTTGACCTGTTCGACAATATCCAAGACTTCGCGAGAACCTATGGCACCCTTTGCTGGAACCTCTCAAAGACCATCCCAGCCAAGGACGCACCGCGTATTTATACGACTTATCTTCCGGGCTTTGCCACCCGACCGCTTGAGGAGAATGTAAAGCCTGTCCCACTTGACGACTTTGATGTCTCCAGGGGTGAAGTGGTTTCAGAAATCATGAGGGCGCCCGCTCGTCGAGCTGACAACCTGGTCAGTGGGTTGCTGTCCCATGCCCACCGGTTGTCTGTGCATGTGAAGGTTTGCCTAGAGGCTGTTTCAGCCTATCGGAGACTGGTTAGCCGGTTGCGGCTTGGATTCACCGCCATTGTCCTGTTTACCTCGGGAGTAGGTTGGCTTACGCGCAATTGGTGGTTCAACTCGGAATGGAAGGTCGCGTTAAACGAAAGAAACTGGGATGGATTGTCCGAACCCGGTATCGCCATTGGCGTTTTAATTGTTCTGGCTGCTTTGTTTTGGTGGTTTCTCTCTCTTGGTCTTCGGAACCTACGACGTTCCATAGAGACAGAGGAAGGGGTAGATGTGTTTTTCAAGCGCGCCTTTAAGGACGAGCTTTCAGTTAAAAAACGAGCGGATCTCTATTCTACATGGGAGAGCATTAAGCCTGGGATCCTTGAAATTATGAGAATTCACGGGTTACGCAGCCTTTCCGCCTCTGCTTCTTCCAAAAAGATTCTGCGGAATCTCGAAGCAGCAATAGAATTAGAGATCCCAGCGTTAAGACACCGGATTGACTT
>JAKUOU010000196.1 GCA_022451065.1 Pedosphaera sp.
TTCTCCAATCAATAGCGTTTTCTGCCGTCTCACGGCATTTATGACCATCACTTCTTGACTTGAAATTCGCTTCGGTAAGCATCATACCCACCGAGTGCAGTCAAACCTTCAAAAAGCCACTCAGCTCCTTTTTGACTCAAGCCATTTGCGGCCTCGCTTGGGTATTGTGCTGGGTAGTGCCTTTGGTCAAGTGGTCGAGGAGGTTGAGGGTTCCTCGGCAGTTGCTTTTGCTGAATTACCTGGTTGCGCTGTACCGGGAGTGGATGGCCACGCTGGACAATTTGTCATCGGTAGACTTGGTGGGGCGGATGTTCTTTTGCAGGCCGGCCGGTTGCACTACTACGAGGGCCATTCGATGGATCAGGTAACGTTTCCGATTCGGGTTATGGCCGCGTTTGGTGTTGAACAGGTTTTGTTGACCAACGCAGCCGGTGGTATTACGGCGGGCTTAGTAGTTGGCGACTTCATGCGCATCACTGACCACATCAACATGATAGGGGTCAATCCGTTGCGTGGGCAAGCACCGGCAGGGCTGCCGGTCTTTGTGGACATGTCCGCGACTTACTCCGAGTCACTTGGCCAGGCTCTTGACCAGGCGGCTGCCAACTGCGAGATCGAGTTGAAGAGCGGTGTTTTTGTGGCAGTGTCGGGGCCAAGCTATGAGACGCCGGCAGAGATTCGCGCTCTCGGAAAACTGGGTGCCGACGCCGTTGCCATGAGCACCGCGCCGGAGGCGATCGTTGCCCGGCAACTGGGGCTCGAGGTCGCCGGGTTGTCTTGCATAACCAACGCGGCCGCTGGACTAGGCAGCTCGGCGATTAGTCATGGGGAGGTGCTCTGTCAATCCCGCCAAGTCAGCAAGAAAGCCGTGCGCCTGCTGGCCCACTTTTGTGAATTAGCCTGAATATCTATTCTGACTGTGTTTACATACAGGTTTTAGCCAATCAAAAAAATGAAATTTGCCATTTGCAATGAGGTTTTCGAGGGCTGGTCGATTGACGACTCCATCAAGTTTGTCGCCGAGACCGGCTACGATGCGATCGAGATCGCGCCGTTTACGCTGGCGCAGTACGTGACAGAGGTGTCTGTTGTGGAACGGCATCGGATTAGGGACGTAGCGGCGGATAACGGTATTGGAATCTCGGCGGTACACTGGGTGCTGATCAAGACCGAAGGTATGTACATGACGCATCCCGATCCGGTAATTCGTCGTAAAACAGCGGATTATTTTTGTGAACTAGTGAGATTTTGCGCCGATCTTGGCGGTGAAGCAATCGTCGTTGGTTCGCCCAAGCAGCGAAATCTGCTGCCGGGTGTCAGTTTTGAGCAGGCGTGGGAACTGGCGAGGGAGACATTTGCCCCGTCAATAAAATTGGCTGAGGATAAGGCGGTTACGATTTGTTTTGAGCCGTTGGCTCCGTCGGAAACGGATTTTGTAAACACAGCCGAGAAGGGAATTGAGTTTATTCAGCAGTTCAACAGTGAGGCTTTTAAGATCATCCTCGATGTGAAGGCAATGTGTTCCGACCTCAAGCCGATTCCAGATATCATCCGCGACTCGCACCCGAACTTCGCATACTTCCATGCAAACGATGCCAACCTAAAGGGCCCCGGTTTCGGTGATGTCGATTTTAAGCCGATTTTTGGTGCACTCAAAGAGGTTAATTACGATGGCTTCGTTTCGGTTGAGGTGTTCGACTTCGAGGAAGGCCCCGAGACGATCGCCCGAGAGAGCCTGCGCTACATGAGGGAAGTCTCTGTATAGGCCAGACGGCTAGTGGTGGGATTGAAGTTCGTAATTGAGTACGGAGAGGCAGTAAATGGCAGCGGTCTCGCTGCGGAGCACGAGGGGACCGAGTGTGATCGGCAAGGCGCCGGTGCGAATGGTGTTGATTTCCGCCGGAGTGTAGTCGCCCTCTGGTCCGATCCAGATCGCAAGTTTGCCCGGCGCTTGGCCATGCTCAGTGGAATAAGCATCGATATGTTCGCGGGGATGTTTTGCGTCAGGTTGCAGCGTGGCAATCAGAGCCAACTCGGTTTGACGCGCGTCAGTCAGAGCGTCTCTGGGGCTCATCGGCAATTCTAGCCTGGGTAGCCAAGCGGAGCCGCACTGTTTGATCGACTCGACGCAGATGCTTCGCCATTTATCGACCTTGACTGCTGTCTTGGGCTCGTCCCAGTCCGGCACGGAGCGTTCGGACAGCACCGGCACGATCCGGTGCACTCCCAGTTCGGCGGCTTTTTGGACAATGAAATCCATCGCTTTGCCCTTGGTTACAGCCTGGTAAAGCGTGATTTCGAAGGGCAGGGGGTCAATGTTGTTTTCCTGGACGATGTTAAGCGATACGGAGTCATTGCTTACCTTCTCGGTCTGACAGAGCAGTTCCTTGCCTGCGCCGTTAAGGACGACGGCGCAGTCGCCTTCGCGTAGGCGTAGTGCAGAGCGGGCGTGCTTGGCTTCCTGTGGGGAGAG
>JAKUOU010000197.1 GCA_022451065.1 Pedosphaera sp.
GGGTAGACAACACAGGTTGTAAGAAAAAATAACCGCCCTCAACTCATACCTCAGTTCATTGTATTCTCTGACCGGCAGCGGTGTCAGCCCGACAGCTGACCGGCCTCGTGTTCTGGCTCTGGGTCCGGCATCAAGGTCTCCTGCATTCCAGCCATAGACCACCGCATCACTGCGATCGGGTGAGCGCCCCAGTCGCTTGATGATATCGGCTTTGCTTTCCACATAGATTTTTAGCGGCTGTCCCGGCCGTACCGTGTAGGTTGGTGCTGTTTAGTCTACCTGCAGCTTTGGATCCAATGGCAGCGCCGCGTCTAGACCGTAGTCCGGATCAAGCGCTTCACCTAATCGCCACCACATTTTACTGCGATGATTGTAAAAGGTGAAGTTGCCGTCCCTTGTATGTCCTGTTGCCTTCTCTGCACCGTTCATAGCCTCAAACAGCAGGCCTGCACTACTCCTGCTGCACACCTGGATATTCGTGGGAATAGGGCTCGTTGCGCCGCAGGCGCTCTAGGACGGCTTTGAGCGGTTCAACGTCGCCAAACTTAGCGTCGATGTCGAACAGGTTCCATTCAACCGCGCCAGCAATACGGTCACCGATGCATTCTCGAACCACTATTGGGCGAAAACCTTCGGCGATGCCGTCCGCCACCGTGGAGCGGATGCATCCGCTCGCCGTTGCACCAGTGACCACGATCGTATCAACCTCGGCGGCAGTGAGAAAACTGGCCAAATTTGTACCGTGAAAGGCGCTGGCCTGCTTTTTGACTATGACTAACTCTTCTGGACGGCGACCAAGGCGCTCGTCAATTTCCACGGCTTTCGAGCCAGCAGCGTTTGTTTCGGCTGGGATCTTCTTAGCCCACAGCCCCATGTCTGTGTGGTCTCCCTCGGTAATTTCGTAAGCGGTGGTGGTGAAGACGACCGGTAGACCTTTAGCGCGGAATGCGGCTAAAACCTGATTCACCGCTGGAATGATCGTCTCCATGCCCGGGCAAGTAAATGGGGATCCCTCCTGTGTCCAGGCGTTGGCAAGGTCGACATTGATCAGAGCCGGTTTCTTTCCCCAACCGATGCGCCGTTGGAAGCCGCGGTTTTGATAAAGTTCAGAATCCTTTGCAAAAAGTTTCTCCAAAAGTGCCTCTGTTTCGGGGTCCATCGTATATTTAGCCTCCTTGCTTAAAAAAAACTCGAGGAGCTTTTCCGCCACAAAGCCGGGTTGTTCCTCGGGGCTGAAATGGCCGCTGTCTGGTACAATTATGGATCATTGTGGGTAATCACGTCATTAAATTAACCGCTTCTTACGTTCAGAGCTCTGCTAAAGGCCATACGGCCCTCTAAATTTATTGACACACAAATTGAGTGCCGGAGCGCGGGGGAAACTGTCCTACAGTTATTTCCAAATATATGTTTTGAAAATTTCTAGGAGAGATCAATGCTGACCTTTGAAAAGCTCTGCCGTGCATGGATGGCGGCTATCAATGATCACGAAACCGATGAAATCATGTCTCTTCTTGCCGATGATTTTAGATGGGTGACTTATACTCAAAACCCAGCCGGATTGGATGCAGCCGGTACACGGGAATTTTGTTTGAATGCAGATGTGACTAATTACAGCTACACCGGCACTATTCACGATAGCGACGAAATCCTAATCGGCACGAATGAAATTACCCGCAATAGCGAACTAAGTAATGTATTAAACATCGCAAAAGTCCGGGATAGGAAGGTGTACGAGTTTCACCATTTACGTGCGCCAAAATAAAATAAATGCTGGAGCGCGGGGGAAAGACTGCCACAGATTTGGGTTCAATTGGGAGTCTCATCTTTTTAAATCCTGAGCGCACAGGAACAAGCGTACCCAACGATGGCCCAACTGTGGTCATGTAGAGGTCCTACTGAACGCCGATAGTAATCAGGTCATCGCAGCTTCAACCAGCTCACCCTCCTGGCCTACGTAGGCGGGACCAACGTGCTTGTAATGACGCCAAGAGTGTCACGGTTGAGTGTCCTCCCCCTGCCCTGTTGCTCCTGGGGTCAAAATACTGATCGCCGTCAACTGCCCGACGATAAAGTGTTCAAAAAATTTAAATTCCAAGGCGTGGGATAGAGCAAAAACGTAACCTCTTTTGACCCATCATTGCCAACACGCCCCACCCACCCAGTGTGGGAACGGGATATAAGGAGAATTCGCTATAGCCAAAGGAGGGCCAAGGGTGCTCAAAACTGTCACACATTTTATCACACTAAATGGGCAAAATGGCTGAGGTAACTAACATAAGGCATTGTTTTATATCAAAATTATTAGGAGAAAAATATTGACGTCCCCTAGGGGGAGTCGAACCCCTGTTTCCGGCGTGAGAGGCCAGGTTTTTCGCAGTTTTCTGAGTTTTTTT
>JAKUOU010000198.1 GCA_022451065.1 Pedosphaera sp.
TTGCCATCCCCGAAAAGCATCAATGCATTGTCGGCAGCAAACAGTGGATTGGGGATTCCGGCGAACCCAGGGGAAAGCCTTCGCTTAATGACAATCACTGTTCGTGATTGATCGACGTTGAGAATCGGCATGCCGGCGATAGGACTCGACGGGTCGTTGCGCGCGTCAGGATTGACGATGTCGTTTGCGCCGATCACGATGCTGACGTCCGTTTGTTCAAAAGAGGGATTAATCGCGTCCATTTCTTTGAGTTTGTCGTATTCGACGTCAGCTTCGGCCATCAACACGTTCATGTGTCCGGGCATGCGACCGGCGACTGGGTGAATGGCGTACTCGACCTCCACGCCTTGTGACTCAAGAAGTGTGGCGAGGTCGCGTACTTGATGTTGTGCCTGCGAGACGGCCAGGCCATAGCCGGGCACAATGACGACCCGACGAACGCCATCAAGCAACATCGCGACTTCTTCGGCAGAGGTGCTTTTAACCCGGCCCGCATAGACCTCGTCGGCATCCGACTGGGACCCACCACTTTCGGCGATGGCTCCAACGAGAACATTTATCAAAGATCGGTTCATCGCTTTGCACATGATCATCGTCAGGATGATTCCCGAAGCTCCCACGAGTGAACCCGTGATGATCAAGATGTTGTTGTTGAGCACGAATCCGGTTGAGGCAGCCGCTAGGCCTGAATAGGAGTTCAGCAACGCGATGGCCACCGGCATATCGGCGCCGCCGATCGGAATCGTCAGGAGAATGCCGAGCAGTGAAGCCACAACGACGACACCCACATAAAATTCGGTGTTGGCCGGCTCGGTTACGACCATGACGCCTAACCCGAGCGCCGTGAGTGCCAACACTCCGTTGAGTATTTGCTGTGCGGGGAAAATTACCGGTCGATCAGGCAAGAGCAACCCGCGGAGTTTGTCGAATGCAACGAGGCTTCCCCAGAATGTCACGGAACCGATAATGCCGGAGGCCACCGTGGCAATGGTGGTTTGCGTCGAGGGGTCTGTGTCGCTTACCAGCACAGCGCCTGCGACGAGTGCAGAGGCGCCGCCGCCAAAGGCATTGAGCAGCGCCACCATTTCCGGCATTGCGGTAAGTTCAATTTTCAGTGCGAAGGTGGCTCCAATGGCCGCCCCAATCACCACGCCCGCAAGGATCCAGGCGAACGCGTCCATCCCTGCGCCAAAGATCTGTTGGTCGAGTAACGTGGCCACGATGGCCAGCAGCATGCCGGTTGCCCCAAAGAGGTTTCCGCGCACAGCCGTCCGGGGGTGAGTCAGTCCTCGAATGCCAAGAATAAACAGCACCGATGCGACGAGATAGATAAGGTCGATCAGAACGGTGTCCACTAATCCTTCTTCTTAAACATGTCGAGCATGCGATGCGTTACCAAGAAACCACCGACCACGTTAATGGTGGCAATGACCAGTGCTAAAAATCCAAGGATCATTGTTGTTTGGTTTGACGATGAAACCGACAGCATCGCCCCAATGATTGTGATCCCGGAGATTGCATTACTTCCCGACATGAGCGGGGTGTGAAGCAACGGCGGAACCTTGGTAATAATTTCAAAGCCCACAAAGACCGCGAGCATGAAAATAGTTAGGAGCGGTATGAAAGTATCCATAGATCTTTTAAGAGACAGATTGCAAAAGTTCCTTCACGCGTGGATGTACGACTTCCCCATTTTGCGATACCAGGGTGCCGGCCGTGATTTCGTCATCGAGATCAAGGGTTAACGCATGGTCTTTTACTAGGTGCAATAAGAGTGTCGAGATGTTTTTCGCATACATTTGCGATGCATGATACGGCACGGTTGCCGGAAGATTGGAGGGGCCGAGAATGGTGACACCATTGGTGACGATCACTTCGTCAGCTTGGGTCGCTTCGCAGTTGCCCCCACGTTCTGCGGCAAGATCGACGACAACAGCGCCTGGGTCCATGCCAGCGACCATGTTCTTGGTAACTAAGATCGGTGCAGTTTTCCCGGGAATGAGTGCTGTCGTGATGACAACATCACTATTGGCAACAACGCGAGTCATCATTTCACGTTGGCGCTCAAGGAACGACTCATCTTGCGCTTTCGCGTAGCCACCGGCATCTTCAGATGCACTTGTGTCAAGAGGAAGTTCAACGAAGGTTGCTCCGAGACTTTCGACTTGCTCCTGTACAGCGGGTCGGACGTCATAGGCCTCGACACGGGCACCAAGCCGACGGGCTGAAGCAATGGCTTGAAGACCGGCGACGCCGGCCCCCACGACAAAGACCCGTGCCGGAGTGATGGTGCCGGCGGCCGTCATCATCATTGGAAACATTCGCGGCAGGGTCTCAGCAGCAAGCAGTACCGCTTTGTATCCGGCAATGGTA
>JAKUOU010000199.1 GCA_022451065.1 Pedosphaera sp.
GAGGTCGGTCTTGTTGACGATCATCAGGTCGCTGAACCGGATCGCCGGGCCGCCCTTGCGAGGGATTTTGTCGCCCTCGGAAACGTCAATAATATAGATGAACGAGTCCACCAGCTCTGGCGAAAAGGTCGCCGACAGATTGTCGCCGCCGCTCTCGACGAGAATCACCTCGAGGTCGCCATGACGTTTCTCCATCTGCGCGATGGCCTGGTTGTTCATCGTGGTGTCGTCACGGATGGCCGTGTGCGGACAGCCGCCGGTCTCGACGCCGACGATGCGATCCCCGTCGAGCACGCCGCTCTTCTCGAGAAATTGCGCGTCCTCGAGCGTGTAAATGTCGTTGGTGATGACCGCCATGCTGTACTCGTCGCGGAGCGCCTCGCAAAGCCTCAGCGCAAGCATGGTTTTGCCGGAGCCAACCGGCCCGCCCAGCCCGATCCTCACCGGTCGGTCAAATCGTTTGCTACTGCTCATGAAATAAAAAGCCGGCTGAAGGCGGTCTCGTGCCGGGCGCTGCTGATGTCGAGCGCGGGACAAAGCCAGCCCATTTCTTCAGTCGAAATCTGTTTCGCTTTATCGACCACTTCGGCGGTTTGCGCCAAGGCCTCGGAGAGGATTTTTTGGCAGGCGAGCTGGCCCATACGGACGAGCTTTAGCGCAGCGTTCACAAACGGCGTAAGCCCGTGATAAAACGCAAGGCCAAGCGTGTCGTCGAGTGGCATTTGGCCAAGCGCACCCTGCGTGCCAAGCACGATCGGCTCGTACGCCTCGAGCCGCTTGGCCAAGCGGGCCTGCTCGATGTCGCGCCAAAACGGTTCGCCAGTAAGCTCGAGATTCAGCGACAGCCGTTGACGGCCGGTTCGGGCGGTGGCTTCGCGCAGTTCGCGCGACGGCTTCATTGCGCCGTAACGCTGGTCGAGTTCGCAGAGCCTAGCCAAGTCGGCGTCTTGCGCCGCTTTAAATGCTGCCGCCGCCACGGGCAGTTCCAGCTTCTCCAGGCCGGGAATAATCATATCGTTGATGAAGGCCCGGAAGTCGGCTATGTCCTTGATCAACCCATCCTGCACCGCACCCTCCATGCCGTATGAGTGTGCGTAAGCGCCGGTCGGGAACATCGAGTCGGAGCTTTGCAGCAGTTGTGGCAGCCACGTGTTCATTGGTAACCTGCGTTCAACCGTGCGAGTGGTCGTGACTGTGCTCGACACCATGATCGTGAGAGTGGTCGTGACTGTGCCCAGCGCCAACGGAGCCTTTCATCGGCTGAAAAATCTCGTCCTTCAATTCAAATGCCATCCCCATGCTGGTGAACAATTGCCGCACTGCTGGGTCGTCGCCGACGCGGATTTCACCCGCAGCAACCTGCACCGGCATGTGAAGGTTGCCAATCTGCCAGCCGGTCTCGGCCGCCTCGATGGCGTTGCCGGACAGGCTGATGGCGATCACCCTCTCTGGCGTCTGCCGGATGCGATAGCAATGGCTTTTCGACTCGAAAAAAATCGCGTCATGCTCGAGCGGCTCGGACAACTCGAAGCCGAAGTCGGTGCCGTCCTCCGCCTGGCCACGCCAACGACGTTTTTGCAGCTTGAACCGATCGGCAACAAGCTCGACCTCGGGCAACCCGGCTGCGCTTGACTCGATAGCTTGCCTTATAAGTTGCATCCTAAAACAGGAAATAGCGCTGGGCCAGGGGCAGTTCCGTGGCCGGTTCGCAGGTGAGCAATTCGCCGTCGGCCTTGACCATGTACGTCTCGGGGTCGACCTCGATTTTCGGCAGCTTGTCGTTGTACACCATGTCGGCCTTGCCAATGTTGCGCGTGTTACTCACCGGCTCGACGCGCTTGGACAAGCGCACCTGATCGGCCAAGCCGGCCTCGTGCGCGGCCTTGCTGACAAAAGTCACGCAGGTCTCGAACTTGGCCCGGCCGTGCGCCGCAAATTGCGGGCGATAAAACGTCGGCTGTGGCGTCGGGATAGAGGCGTTCGGGTCGCCCATGTTGGCGCAGGCTATCATGCCGCCCTTTAGTACCAGTTCCGGCTTGGCCCCGAAAAACGCAGGCTTCCACAAAACCAAGTCGGCCAACTTGCCGACCTCGACAGAACCGATCATGTGCGACATCCCATGGGCGACGGCGGGGTTGATGGTGTACTTGGCGATGTAGCGAAGCGCGCGAAAATTGTCAGCGGCGGGATGGTCGGCGGACTCGAGTTTACCGAACTGCTGCTTCATTTTGTGAGCCGTCTGCCAGGTGCGAATGACCACCTCACCGACACGGCCCATCGCCTGGCTGTCACTCGACATGATTGAGAACGCGCCGATGTCATGCAGGATGTCCTCGGCA